>CAHJXH010000167.1 GCA_903644075.1 Sphingobacteriaceae bacterium
AGCCTCATTTACACTGCGAAACATATCCCAGGTGCCTTTGTGCTGCGTTTTTGAAGTATAAAAATCATTAAATACCGAACCTGTAAATGTGCGGTGACGCTTGCTGCATTCATCAGCTACCATGTATCCTAAATAGTCTTTACCGCCATAAGGCAAGGTCCAGATCCAGGTGGCTGGGAAGTAATCCAAAAATTCATCCAGCTTTTTACGGTCGATCTCTTCATTAATAGTGAACAGGCAGGCAAAGCGCTCATGCACAGCATCGGCTAAGTGTTTGTAAGCGCGTGCCACGTAATAAGCATCGGGCAAGCCTTTTTTATCCTGCGGAATATCGGCTAAAGGTTCGCCAAGCCATTGGTAAACAATTAAGCGGCCATCAGGAGTGCGCAGCCAGTGCGAATTATTGTGGCCAACCTCGTCCATAATGCCGTTAATGCGGCGGGCAAACTCGGCTACTTTTATAGCTTCGGTACGGCCTTTGGGATGAGAAATGCAGAAGGTGAATTTAAAGTTAATATGTTTCTGATCGGCCACGCGGAAGTAGGCTTTAATAATATTATCCCAATCGGGAGCACCAAGCACATAGTAAAACTGAAAGCCATCGATACCTGACTGGATGGCGGCGCGCATTTCAAACTCTACAGTTTCATCAAGCGTAGCGTTTGCAAGCAGGCTGTCTTCCATTGGTTTTACCTGGTTCATGCCACCAATAGGGGCCGATATGTTGCCTGTAGGCGGGTAATAATCAGGGTTGCAAACATCCTCGAACGGGTGCCCTTTAAAGCGGATGATATTAGTCATGCAGTGCGCAATAACCAGCTTTTTACTGGTAAGTGGCAAACTGTACTCGGGCAGGTTCTTTAATGAATCCTGCGCAAAGCTGCTGTTGCAGTTGAGTAGAAGCAAAAAGATACCAGGCAGTAAACTGAAGTTTACCTTCATAGCTTTAAATGGCATGTATCGGATAATTTGGATGTGTGTTTAAATAAATGCAAGGCCCCCTGCGAGGCCTTACATTCATCTCAATCAACTATATTTATTAATAACCCGGGTTCTGTTTAATCTTACTGTTGCTGTTTATTTCAGTAAGTGGGATAGGCCATGCGTATGATTTGCTATCGCTCCATGCAGGTTTAATGCAGTAACATAGTAAGTGGCTTCTGATTGTCCTATCCTCCAGCGGCAAACATCAAACCACCAATGGCCTTCGTTAAATAACTCGGCAAAACGCTCGTAGTATAGTGGGTTGTTACCCAATACCGGGTCGTTTATGGCTGCGGTTTGGTCGGTTAGTGATTTATAATCAATGGCAGATGCTGCATTGATCGGTAAATCATAAGCACGACGTTTAACCTTGTTTAGGTATTCTAACGCGTTTACATTATCGCCAGAGTTTTTGCAAGCTTCGGCATATAACAAATACACATCGGCTAAGCGTAACAGGTAATAATTCCATGCATCTGCAGGGCCATTATTGTTGATGTTATAGTTAACCGGCGAATACTTGCGGAAACTGAACCCATAGGTATTAACCTGGCCCGAAAAATAGTTTGGTTTTGCGGCAGGGTAAGCGGTTACGCCATCTGGTTTAACCACATCGATCCACGGTTGAACTGTATTTACAAATAAACGCGGATCGGCAGTTTTATTAGTACGTACAGCCAGGGCTTGTGCGCGATAAGCCGGGTCCATCATTTTCTGTGGGTTTTTATAGCTTGGGTTAGAACCTGTATAAGCAGGGTTACTAACCAGGTTATAATAGCCAATGCTATAACCAAAGCGGGTAACGTTTTTATCATGTACAGCCTCATTACCATAACCTAGTGGGGTTGCAGCATTTTCTGTGCCATCGGCTCCTAAAGCCCATGCTGGCCAAACTAAGCCATTAATGGTAGTTGAGTTGGCAGCCTTGGCCCCATAAATACCATAATCATTACCTTTGGCGTCGGCATCAACGTTAAGTTCGAATAAAGACTCTTCGTTAAACTCATTAGCGCTATTACCATCAAACGCATCCGAATATTTGGCAAAAGGCATCAGGGTTTTACCACTATTCTGGATTACATCTAACAGTGTAGTTTTAGCATTGGCCCAATCCTGGGTAAATACATAAGCTTTACCTAACAAGCCTTTGGCAGACCACTCTGTAACACGGCCAATATCATTACCTGTCCATTGTTTACCTTTTAACAAAGTTGCAGATTGTTTAAGGTCGCTTTCTATCAAAGCCCAAACATCTTTAACCGGTGAACGAGCAACCTGTGTTTCGGCCAGGTTAGTAGGTACGCTGCTATAAATAGGCACGCCCATTTTATCGCCGCCACCGGCGGTAGTAATATAACTTTCGCCATACAAACACTCCAGCCAGAAATAATAGTAAGCACGTAAAAAATAAGCCTGTCCACGGATGTAGTTCACAGATTCTTTATCATTAGCTGATAGCGTACCGGCCGAAAGCTTATCTGCAGCAGCAAGGGTTACATTGCAATTTTTAACACCGGTAAAAAGCGAGGTGTAAGCGCCGGTAGAGTAGGCATTGGTGATACTTAAGTTAGTATTGGCCATCTCGTTCCATGAGGCATCGCCATCATATTGCGCATCGGCAGTGTGGGTAGCGTTTGATAAAGCTTTTGGCAGCAGGAAAAAGCCAAACAGGTTTTGATCGCGCAGGTTTGAGTACCCGGCAGCTAACACACTTTGCAGATCGCTTACTGTGGCTGGATAACTATTTGCCGAATAAGTAGATGGATCGCTTGTTGTAAGCGGCGATTTTTTACAGCCGGCAAATATCGAGACCGCCAGTAATGCTGATATATAGAGTTTCTTTGTCATGTTTTACAGATTAAAAGTTAACATCAAGGCCTATAGAATAAATTCTGGTCTGTGGGTACTGCGATACCGCATCAACACCGCGGGTGGTTGCGCCTGTATATCCTGATGGAGAGGCTGCGCTTCCTAACTCTGGGTCGAGGCCTTTGTAGCTGGTAATGGTGAACAGGTTGTTAGCCATTACAAACACCCTTGCACTCCTTATTTTTGCTTTTTGCAGCAGGCTTGCACCAAATGTGTAGCCTAATTGGGCGTTTTTCAATTTCAGATAGTTGCCGCTTTCAACAAAATAGCTGCTCACAGTCTGGTAGTTTTTGTTTGGATCGAAGGTGAAAGAACCGTCAGGGTTTTTAATGCCCAACCGTGGTTGGTTAGTTAAACCGTTTGAACCCAGGAACGAATCGTTAAATACCTGGCTGGTAGTATTACCATCAGAGAATGGGAATTGCTCGTAAGCTTTAACACCGTTAAACAGATCTACACCTGCAACGCCGTTGAATAACAAGGCCAGATCTACACCTTTGTAGTTAAACTTGGCATTGATACCGTAAACTAATTTAGGGTTAGGGTTACCAAGTACCTGGCGGTCGTTGTTATCAATTTTACCATCGTGATTGTAATCTTCATAAATTAAATCACCGGCATGTGCTGTTGCTTTTTGCGGGCTTGCTGCTGCCTGGGCATCAGTCTGGAAAATACCTGTTGATTTAAGACCATAGAATGAACCGAATGGTAAACCTGCCTTGGTAATGGTTAAGTTTTGGTTCGGCATCATGTTAAAGCCGGCATCGCCAATGCTGTAATAGTTGTAACCGTCATAAATAGCATCTGTTGCTAAGCCGCTTAAACTAACCACGTTGTTCTTGTTGAAACCTCCGTTAACGCTTACATCATAGCTAAAATCTTTACCGGTATGGCGGTAGCCTAATAAAACATCCCAGCCCTTGTTGTTTACCTTACCAATGTTTGAAATAAACGGAGCGGTAAAGCCAGAGCTTAAAGGCAACGATATGTTGTAAAGCATACCATTGGTGTTTTTGTTGTAATACTCAACAGTATAGTAGATGCTGCCATGCAGGGCCTCGCCATCGATACCAATACTGGTTTCTTTAACAGTTTCCCAATGCAGATCCGGGTTGGCAATACCATTGGCCGATGTGGCAATAATCAGCGGACCACCCGGTGAGAAGTTTTGTGCGCCAGAAGCGATACCGTTGGTAGCCATAAATTGGCTGTAAGTTAAGTTGTACAGGTATTGGTTAATGCTGCTGTTACCCAGTTCGCCATAGCTGCCACGCAGTTTCAGGTTGTTGATAATTGGCAGCAATGGTTTAAAGAAACCTTCTTCGCTGATATTCCAGCCTGCTGATGCCGCGCCGAAAGTACCTTTTTGCTTATCCGGACCGAATACAGTATAGTTAGCATCCTCACGTACCGACCCCGATAAATAGTAACGGCTGTTGAAGTTGTAGTTTAACCTTGCAAATTTTGACTTGATTAAGCCATTAGGGTCATTTTTACCTTGGATTGATAAGTTGGAAGCCGAGGTCTGGATAAATGAATAGCCAGGTAAGCCTATTGAAGTTTCGGCTGCAATGCTGTTATTGTAGTGGTTCTGAATTTCTTCGTAACCTGCAATTGCACTGATGTTGTGTTTGCCGTAGCTATGGTTCCAGCTTAAAACTTCGTTGGTTAAAAACTGGGTGCTTTGAATAAAGGTTTTTGTTAATGAATTGGTTGCCGAACTGGTTTGCCCGATAATGAATGCATTTTGGTAGTAATCCTGGTTTTCCAGGTAGTAGTTATAACTTACGTTGGTTCTGAAATCGAAGCCATAAGGCAAAATAATGTCTACATAAGCATTTGATTGCAGGTTGTTTTTATAATCGAGCGAGTTAGCATTAGCTGCACTACCAACCGGATTAGGGCCGCCAAATTGTGATACGCTACCATAGCCTTGTGCTACTGTACCGAAGTTTCCAAATCTGTCAACCACTGGAATGATAGGGAGGGTACGGAAAGGCGCATTGTGCAATTGGGCTTCTGTACCAACCGGCGGCGCAGTTTTACGCTGTGATATAGCTAACTGCTCGCCAAATTTTAACCATTTAGCCAGTTTGTAATCAGTGTTAACGCGGGCACCGCCAATGTTAGAGTAGTTGTTAATATAAATACCTTTTTGCTTGTTGTAAAAACCCGATACCAGGTAATTTACGGCAGGCGTAGCGCCAGAGATAGATACATTATAGTTTTGCTCGTAAGCATTGCCATATAATGCTTTAACCCAATCAGTATTGGCTAAAGTATCGATACCTGTTTTAGGTGTACCATCAGCATTTTGGAAAGCAGTTGGGTTAACAATGTTTTCCAGTTTAATGTAATCGGTTTTATTAAGCATTTTAACCAGTTCTGGTTTGGTAATACCGTAACGGGCGCTTAAGCTAACCTGTGGTGTACCTGTAGTACCGGTTCCTTTTTTGGTGGTAATTAAAATTACACCACCTGCCGCTGCAGCACCATAAATGGCAGCCGAGCTGGCATCTTTCAATACATCAATAGTGGCAATATCCTGTACGTTAATGTTGTTGCCATCCGGTACACGCACACCATCAACAATGTAAAGCGGTGCAGGCTGGTTTAACGAAGCCACACCTCGGATGATTATAGTTGGTGTTGCATCTGGCGCTCCTGAGCTTTTTACTACGTTTACACCAGCAATACGGCCTTGTAAAGCTTCGGTAGGGTTGGTGATGGGCTGGTCTTTAAAAGCTTCGCCCTTTACAGATCCTACAGAGCTGGTTAAGTCGCGGCGCCTTTGAGTACCGTAACCAACCACAACAACCTCGTTTAGTGACTGTTGCTCAGCAGTTAATGACAGGTTGATAACAGTACGGGTGCCCACAAGTTCTTCTTGTTTGCCGTAGCCAATCATCGAGAATACTAATACTTCTTTGCTGCCGGCATTAATGGAGAATGAACCATTTGTGGCAGTATTGGTACCTCTGGTGGTACCTTTTATAACAACGGTTACGCCCGGTAACGGCAGCCCTCTCTCGTCGGTAACTTTACCGGTGACTGCTGTACCCTGCGCCATAGCTGCTGTACAGTACAGCAACAGGAGCAAAGGGCATAGGAACAATTTTTTAAGTAACAGTTTTTTATACATAATTCTTGGTTTTTTAGGTTCTTTCTTTAGAGACTTGATTGATTGCTTTGAATTGGTAAAAAAGCAGAAGGAACTATGCCGACGACCAGTAACCCTTGCGTACCACGTGGTGATGCAGCAAAAGTTTAGACGGCAAAATTTTAAACGCAGGCCCGCAAAGCAGGTGCTGTACGCCTTTAGTAATGCTCATGAATAATTAATTTAAAATTGGTTTATAATGATGAAGACAGGCTGATATGGCACCAGTTGTTTATCACCACTCAAAGAGAAAAGTTTATTGGGGTTGAAGCAAGGGCTGAAAACAGAATATAAATCATATCAGTCAAAATATAAATCTATATAATTGAATATCAGGTATTTGATATTTGGTTGAGATATGAAAAATATAAACTAAATACAAGCTTTTCTAACCAGAAATTGACAAATCAAATAGCTTTTATGCCCATAATGGCAGCCTCAAATCCATCCGGGTCGTTCGATTTGTTCTTAATGCGGGTGCGATAGTTGTAAATTGTGCTTAAAGAGTATTCTAAAATGCGCGCAACTTTGTCTGTGTCGTTGATTCCCAAGCGGATAAGTGCGAATATTCGAAGATCGGTATTCAATAATTGGGTAGGTAACAGATGCGTTTGATGCTCAGGAGGGAAAAGCGCATTAAACTCGTGCACAAAATTGGGAAACAGCTTTAAAAATGCCTTATCGAAATTGATGAACAGCTCCTCGCGTTCTTTTTTAAGGTTAATGTTTCCAACTAAAATCTTAATATCATCAAACCGTTTGGTAGTCAGCCTTTGCTCGATAGAGCATTTAAATTTCTCGAGCTTGTTCATATAATCGGATATAATGTTGAGGTAGTATCCGATGTATTCTTCCTTAATTTTTTCAGCCTCGTTTAGCTTATCAATGGTATGAAGCAAATTGGTATTGGCTTCAACAACTAATTTATCAGCGGCTTTAATGCGTTTAAGCTGCTTGTAAATGATGATCGCGAAGATGATAATGGTAGCAGAGAGGATAGTAAGCAGCGATGCATAAAATATTAGCGCTCGCTTTTGTTCTTGTTCATATAAAATCCTTGCTCCCGCAACTACTGGTAAAATAGCGCTTACCTGCACCTTACGCTGGCGTGCACCATAGTAAACGGCATCGTCCATAGCCTGCTTAATAAACAGGTAAGCATCCTGAGTATTGCCTTTTTTATCGAGTAGCTGTGCCAAATTAAGCATGGCCGCTGCTTCTTTGGTTGATGATTTAATATCGGCAATGGCCGCCTTGATCAGTAAGGTTACCGCGCTATCAGGGTTATTATGCTGGATATAAATATCGCTAAGCGTGGACGCAGTAACGGCATATTGATGATAAGATAACTTTTGGTTATTAATGAGGTACTGCAAATTGCCAATAGCCCTTTTTAAATCTCCCCCCTTTAAATAACGAAGTCCATCATAATAAATATACTCGAATGATTGCTTTGGGCACAATTGCAAGGCCGAATCGATATAGGTAGCAGCCCGTTTATTATAAATGCGGGTATAGTAATCGTCCTTATCAAAATCGGCGAGGTCGTAATAAGTACGGGCGGTTAAAAAGTAGTATTCTTTCTTTACAGAATCGGGGAGGAGTTTAACCTTAACGGTACTTAGCGTATCAAAAGTTTCCTTAAACATCCCCGATGACAGCAGGATAAAACCCAGTTTAATTTTACCATAAGCAATCTTGGCAGGATCTTTTAATTGCTCACCCACACGCTGCAATTGATGCGCATAGTGGAAAGCCCTGTCGTATTTAAAAGTTTTATATTCATTGTAGAGGTTGAGGTAGATGTTGTATTGTTGAGCTAAGCTAATCTGCTCGTCTTTATCCAACTGAGCTTTCAGATCGTCAATCTTCTTGATCTTCTGAATATCATAATTGGCTTTATCATTCAATACTGCCTTTAGCGAGGCAATCTCCTGCTCATGGGGCTGAGCTGCAAAAGCAAAATAACCGATAAATAATAACGACAAATTAAGTATCAGGTATTTCATACCGGGCTAATAGTATTGATTGTTAGGTAATATAATTTGGTTAGCATTTGGCCACAGGCGGGCACAAATAAAAAGCTAATATAGTTAAATCCTCAATTTGCCTTAAAGGAAATTTGCCGATTAAAATTTTCAGTCCGAATAGTTAAATTTTAAAGGAATCCTTAACTTGTTTCGCAATTAAACCTTCAATGAAAAATCCCCTTATTAAATTAACTGCGGTGCTGTTTATGTTAAGCAGTACTGTAGCAGCCCTCGCCCAAAACAGCAATAAGTCGTATGGTGATTATTACCAGATCAGCATTTATCACACAAGCAGTAAAGCGCAGGTAGATTCACTCAGTCAATATTTCGAAACCGCTTACCTGCCGCAACTACACAAAGCAGGCTTTAGCAAAGTAGGCGTGTTTATGCCCTTAGCTAATGATACCAGCGCCGATAAAAGAATTGTGATCTGGATTCCGCTGAAAGCATTAAACGATCTGCAAAAGATCAGCCTTAATAACGGTTGCCCGAAATATAAACGCCTAGAAAATATTATCCTCACCGCTTTCGAAAAAGCGCCGCATTATAAAGTGCCTGCTCTGAATGGCTCCTCATCAGACCATATCTACGAACTGAGAAGTTACGAAGGGCCAACTGAAGAACGCTACCTGCAAAAAGTAAAAATGTTTAATGTGGGCGACGAGGTTGGCTTGTTTACGCGTCTCGGTTTCAACGCCGTTTTCTATGCCCATGTGCTGGCAGGCTCGCGCATGCCTAATTTGATGTACATGACCAGCTTCGATAGTCAAGCCACTCATGATGCCCATTGGAAAAATTTCGGCGATGATGCTTACTGGAAAAAGCTATCGGCTTTGCCCGAGTATCAGAATACGGTAAGTAAGGCGGATGTTATTTTGATGCATCCTGCGGGGTATTCAGATTTAAAATAAAAAGTCTCTCCTTTTTGTCATTCTGAGCGATAGCGAAGAATCTTTTTCGCCCTGTAGAGCCGTAAAGCATGGAGCAGAAGATTCTTCACTGCGTTCAGAATGACAAAATAATCACTCACAAAAATAATTTTCAAAATTCCTGTAACAACCCTAAAGTTCTACGCTCCAATGTATCGTTAATAGCTAAGGTACTACAAAAGCTATTCGATTTTGTGAGGAGTCCGCACCTTAAGGGCCCCGTTTAAGCAAAGAAAACAATCAAATAAAATGGCTGATTTAATTTTTAAACTCTGGTGGGTGCTGCCCCTTGTTGCGGCGCTCCTTTTGTACAAATCTGTACTTCGTATGTTTTTTGGTATGATCATCGTTCCCGATGACCGTATTGGTTTGGTGGTTAAAAAGTTCGCCCTATATGGTAACGATATGCGCCTGCCCGACGGCCGTATCATAGCCACCCGTGGCGAAGCTGGTATGCAGGCCAAACCGCTTGCCCCAGGCTTATACTGGCGCATGTGGCCTTGGCAATATGCCATCACTATGGCACCCTTTACCATTATTGAGCAGGGAAGCCTTGGGCTGATCAAAGCTAAAGACGGTGCCCCGCTTGATACCGGCCGTGTGCTGGGTAAACCGGTGGAATGCGACAAGTTTCAAGATGCGCAAGCTTTCCTCGAAAATAACGGCCAGAAAGGCCCGCAGGCTGCGTTTTTAACACCGGGTAGCTATCGTATCAATAACTTTTTGTTCGAGATAGAAAAGGTACCGATTACGCAGGTGCACGAAAACAAAGTGGGTATTATTACCACGCTTGATGGTGAACCTTTAGAGAAAGGCGACATTGCAGGCGGATCAGTAATTGGTCACCGCAACTTCCAGGACCCTATTGCTTTTATTAATGCAGGCGGCAAAAAAGGTTTGCAGGAAGATGTAATCCTGGCCGGTACTTATTACCTGAACCCCTGGTTTGTACTGGTTGAACAGGTAGAAATGATGCACATCCCTATCGGTTATGTGGGCGTGGTTAACTCGTTCGTTAGCCCTGAGGGTAAAGACACCAGCGGCGATAACTTTAAGCATGGTAACATTGTAATTAAAGGCGAAAAAGGTGTTTGGGAAGAACCGCTCGACCCAGGTAAACACCCCGTAAATATTTATACTCACGGCGTAGAGGTGGTGCCAACCACCAACATTGTACTCAACTGGGCCAATGCCCGCAGCGAAGCGCATGAGCTGGATAAAAATCTCAACACCATCAGCGTGCGCTCATTCGATGGGTTTACATTTAATTTGGATGTATCGCAGATTATCCACATCCCGCGCAATGAGGCACCAAAGGTAATAGCCCGTTTTGGTAAAATGCAGAACCTGGTTTCGCAGGTGTTGGAGCCTACCATCGCCAACTATTTCCGTAATGCGGCACAAAAAAGTGACGTGATCGGTTTCTTAACCAACCGTTCGCAAAGGCAGGACGATGCCAAGAGCCACATCAGTAAAGTATTGGCCGATTATAACGTGGTTGGTGTGGATACGCTAATTGGTGATATCGTACCACCGGAAGCGCTGATGAAAACCATGACCGACCGTAAGCTGGCCGAGGAAGAACGCCATACTTACGAGATCCAGAAAAGTGCGCAGATTGAGCGTAAAGAATTTGAAAGCGCCAAAGCCGGTGCCGATATGCAGCCCGAGATTGTGAAATCGACCCGCCAGGTTGAAATTAACACCCAAATGGCTGCTGCCAAAGTTGCCGGAGCCAAAGGTGATGCCGAATCGCGCGTGATCAATGCGAAAGCAGATGCCGAAAACCGCACCATTAATGCCAAGGCTGATGCAGAAGCGCAAACCATCATAGCCAAAGCCAACGCCGCAGCCACAGAGGTAAATGGTGCCGCAGAAGCAGGTAAAATTAAAGCCGTAGGTTTGGCCGAAGCCGAGGTTACCAAACAGAAAACCGAAGCCATGGGTACCGAGCAATACGCCATAGTCCGCGTAGCTGAAGCCCTGGCCAGCAATGGTATCAAACTGGTACCGGGTGTACTGGTTAGTGGTAAAGACGGCGGCAGCAACGGTATGGTTGATGCCCTCATTGGCACCGAGCTGTTTAAAAAGCTACAAAAAGATAATAGCAAAGAGAACAGC
>CAHJXH010000168.1 GCA_903644075.1 Sphingobacteriaceae bacterium
GTGGCGTAGGGCGGTTTCGTAGAAGCGTGCAAATGAAAAATCCATTGGGTCTTCATTTTTAACGGATGAGCTGCTTCCTAAACCATAAGTACTCTGCGGATATTGATAATAGCGGTAATCGCCCACAAAATTAAACTTGTTGTTTTTAGTCCAGATACTGCTGAGCACCGGCATAATAAACTGTTTGTTTTGCGTATAAGAAGCACTGGCAACAATGGTAGAAATGCGGGATTGTGGCCCGGTACGGAAAGCTATATTGCCAGACAACACAATAGCAAATTTAGACACCAAAGTATAACCAATGGCAGGTACTATAGATATTTCGGGCTTGGTGGTAACAGAATCGGGCTGTACAGAAGTTTTTGTATGAAACAGCTGATGGATTACATCCGGCAGATCGGTCTGATCACTTTTTTTTGGTTGGATCTTGGTGGTGTCGGTTATGTTCTTTTTACCCGTAACTAATTGAGGCAGAGATACACTTTTGTCGGTCTGGGCTCTTGTGGTCATGTTAAATACTAACATAAATACAAGCCAAGCCAATAATTTTAGAGATCGTTTTTTCAAACCTGAGGTAATTAATTAGAGATTTCGCGCAATTTTAACATATTTCTATTATTCAAACGTAAAGTGCAGGTAATAAAATAACATATTATTTATTTTATGATAAGACACCTAAAGGTTAAAATACCCTGATAACATGTTTGATAAGAAGTATATAATTAAATATGATACGGTATAATCTATTGCCTATATTTAAAACACCAATTTAAACCCGTATTTCGCATGAAACTTATAGCCCACATTTTAATAGCCTTTGTTGCTATAGAGCACTTATATATTTTATGGATTGAAATGTTTGCATGGACCACCGTAGGGAAAAAAACATTCAGAACATTCCCTGCAGATTTGTTCGAACCCACTAAGGCATTAGCAGCCAACCAGGGGTTGTACAATGGGTTTCTTTCGGCAGGTTTAATATGGTCATTACTAATTACTGATAGTAATTGGAGTAAATATGTGGCTATATTTTTTCTTACTTGCGTAATTGTAGCTGGTATATATGGTTCGTTCACTGCTTCTAAATCTATCTTTATGAAGCAGGCTTTACCAGCCATTATAGCTTTGGTATTCACTTTGCTGACTTAGCAACAAAAAAGGCCAACCATAAGGTTAGCCTTTGTTTAATAGAGGGAGAGCTTTCAGCCTATTTTTGCATTACCATTACACCGTTAACCAATAGGGTGCTGCCACCATCGGCTACAATGTTATATACTTTCTGCACACCATCGGCATGCTCTGTTTTCTGTAATACGGTAAATGCTTCGTATTTGCCGGTTTTCTCATTGAGGCACATTACTTCCTGGCCTTGTACAACATCACCCATTTTACGGTTACCGTCTTTAGTCATCATCGGGTGATTAGGAGTGGCCTGTAATATCTTATTCGTCAGCAATACTTCTTGCCCGTTATGGGTATTTAATGTTTTTGCGGAAACTAATACCAAACGGGTTAACGCATAGTTCTTGGCTTCGTGTACGGTTAACTCTTTTACTTTAACCGCAGTTGGTTTGCTGGTAGTTACATCTACTGTGATTATTTCTTCACCGCTTTTTACATCTTTTAGCATTTTGGTGCCGCCATTGGCCATGGTTATTACCTCATCTCCGGGGAAACAGATGTCGTTACCATAAGTAGCACCTTCTTCTTTCATGTCCTTTCCGCCATTTATCGCCTTATATTGCTGAAAGCTGAGCTCTTTAGATAGGACGTAAGATAATTTTAGAACGAAGTTCTTTTCTTCTTTATTAATGTTATCAATGTCCAGAAAATATTGCTCCCAAACTTTGCCATCGGCAGTAAAATCTGGCACTACGGTTTTGTATACTGTGCCTTTTTCGTTAGTGTAAAATACCATCAGGCCAATTTCCTGCATGCCATCTTTGGCAATCAGTTTATAGAGATCTATCCGTTTTTTGAGGCCGTCATCGCCGGTAATAAAATAGGGTTTACGGCTTTCGTAGCGGTCGAGTATATAGCTATTATCAAATTTTACATAGGTGTCTTTATCCAGATCTGCTATCGTAAAGGTTTTAGCTTTCGTGTATTCATCTAAAGTTAAGGGGCGCGGGTTTACCTTGGTTTGCGCCTGTGATAGATAGAGTGTAGAAGCTAATAAAAGTGTAAGTGTAATTTTACGCATGTGTTTTGTGAATTCATTACTCAGAAAAGAGCAATCAACTACTCCTGCATGGCAACAGGAGTAGTGTATCTGATCGCTTCGCCCCGGTAGTTTTTTGCTATTTTATATGAAATAGTATGTTTTATGACAGTTGTTTAAAGGCATCGGCAAAGGCCTGCATTTCATCCATGCGGCCAATGCTTACACGGCACCAGTTTTTATTGTTAAATTCCCAATGGCGGATGCTTACGCCGCGGTTAGCCATTTCATTGGCAAAGCGGGCACCATCCATTTTTATCTCGAACATCACGAAGTTAGTTGATGATGGGATATAATCGTACCCTTCCTTCTTTAATACCGAGTACAGGTATTCTTTTGATGCCAGTGTCTTTTTCAAAGCATCCTGTAAAAAGTCTTTCTCCTGGTAAGCGGCGGTTGCAGCAGCTACGGTGGTTGCAGAAAGGCTCATGATGCCGGTAGCGTAGTTAGACAATGTCTTTACAGTATCGGGCTGTGCAATTACATAACCACAACGTAATCCCGCGAAGCCGTATAGCTTAGAGAAGGTGCGCGCTACGATAATATTCTGACCGGCTTTAACGCCACTAATCATCGTTACGCTTTGCGGATCGGGCAGGTAATCAATATAAGCCTCATCAACAAACACGGTAACCTTTTTGCTTACGCGTTCGCAGAAAGCTTTTAGTTTAGCGGTATCTAATACTGTAGCAGTAGGGTTGTTAGGGTTGCAGATGTAGATCAGGCCGGTATTTGGGCCAATCTTGGCTTCCATAGCATCCAGATCCAGTTTATAATCTGCCGTAAGCGGAACTTTAACCAGCTTGCTCCCTAATTTGGCTGCAGAACGTGGAAGATCATCATAAGAAGGGTCGCCGCAGATAATTTCGGCACCATTTTTTCCATAGTACATGGCAGCAGCAAGCAAGAGTGGGGTAGAACCGGCATCCATCAGTATATTATCGGGTGTAATGCCTTCATAAGCAGCAATCTTGCCGGTCAGCTCACCGAAATGCATAAAAGGATATTGATAGCTCTTATCCAAAGCATCCACTATTGCTTTTTTAGCAGCAGGCGAGGGGCCGAACGGATTTTCATTAGCCGATAAGCGTGCCTTAATTGCGGTTGGCGCCGAGGTAATAACAGATTGATCTGTCGCCGCCAGATCGTCAATACCTGGGCTGTGTATTACTTTAGCGGGCATTGCCGAAAGCTTTTCGAAAGCTCCCGAAAAGAAGGTTAACCCGGCGGCAGTTAAGGCGCTTGATTTAATCCAGTTTCTGCGGTTGATTGTTGCCATGATTATGATGCTTTAAGTTTTTTGTTAACCTTTGGTCCCCGTTTCGGGATACGCTACCCTTGTCTCCGTCACCCGACCGTGTAATGCCGCCACAACGCTCCGTGCCGATTCAAACGCTCCGGCCATCCAGGCGTTTAAATAGGTAAGGTGCTCACCTGCAAAGTACACGTTGGCGTCTGGCTTTAGTAAAGCAGGGTAATAATCCTTACGGGTATCTGTGCTATACACTGCCCAGCCGCCCATGTTGTATTTAGTTTTATGCCAGCTTACCGAAAAGGAGCGCTCAAAATCTTTATCGTATTGCGGATGGATTAACCGGCCTTTTTCCAAAGCCAGTTTCTCACGGTCTGCATAACTTAAATCGCCTACACGTTCTGCCTTTTCATTGAAATTGTAATAGCCTATCAGGATGCCTTTTTTGTCAAGATAATCGTACGATGGATAAAAGATCTGCGTCAGATCGTTATTTGTATGGGTAATGCCGCCATAAATGCTTTCATCTTCTTCCCAGAAACGACGCTTAAACTGCAGGCCTATCTTGCCGGTTTTCATATAGCCGATAAAGTCAATCGCGCGACTAACATCCGATGAAAAGTTATGGTTGATATTACTTAGTATAGGCAAGGGCAGCGTGCAGATACACATATCACCATTAATGGCATGCTCGCCTTGTGCATCTTTGTAAATTATTTTAACACCATCGGGTACATTGGTAATGTTGGTTACCTCGGCACCCATGGTAAGCATTGGCGCAACATGCTTTTCTAAAGCTTTGGCAATCTGGTCCATACCACCCACACCTTGTAACTCGTAGGTGTATTCGGCAACGTTGTAAAAATCAGGGTCCATCAAGCCTGACTCAATAATATCTGCCAGTTTATGCGGATCAGCTATTTTGCCGGATTTATTACCTGCTCCCGGAGATTCAATATAACCACGACGTGCCGAAGCTTTGTATAATTTATCTACATCGAGGCCACCTTCGGCCATTAGGTATTCTATTACCTTTTGGGCATCCTCTTTAGTTAGTGCAGTATCCAGATTGCCATGATCGATGCTTTTGGCCAGCATTTCGGTCATGTAACCACGTACATCGTTATGAATTTCGCGCGTGCGGATTTTCTTGTTAGATAGCGAACCTTTGCCTTCAGCGTAGTAGTAAGTGTTTTCGTTAACGTTATTATAAACCTGTATCGGCACACCCAGTTCCTTGCAATAATGTAGTGTAAGCTGATGATGATGTGGGATGCGCGACGGGCCTGCATTAAAATACAAACCGCTATCAAAACCCGCTGTGGCAGTTGGCTTGTCTGTTTCTGTATTGATACTGCCGTTCCTGATGCTCCAGCAACGGCCACCGGTGCGTTGGCGTGCTTCTATTATTTTACATTGATAACCCAGTTTGGTTAATTCATAGGCGCAGGTCATCCCGGCTAAACCTGCTCCCAGAATTATTACTTTTTTCCCGTTTCCACTGCCTTCGAGATTAAAGGCATGTGCAGGTGCCGATTTTAATAAGCCTAAAGCAAGCATAGCAGGGTATGTAGTGCCTGCAAGCATAGCGCCTTTACCTAAAAAATCGCGTCTGGAGATGTTTTTCAAAACAGATTTTATAAATCACCTTAAATTAATGATATAAAGATAAGTTTTTATCTGTTTTATTAATAAAATGTTGAAAATTTGATGTTTTTTGTGGCTATTACAATTATTATGTTGAAAAATTATCTAATAATAGATAAAAATAATTCTATATAAGATGTTTTAATTGATTTTGTATACTAATTTAATAGATAAATTAAATTTTATTAAACAAAAATAGAAATCAATCAAAAAAACAGGCACTTAAGGCGCTAAAAGTATAGCCGCTTAAAATAAAAGTTAATATTTTCCCTATTTGGCTTGGTAACAGGTTGTATTTTTTCTTAAATGCCGAAGTAAAGTGGTGCGCATTCTTATATCCCACAATTTCTGATACCTCGCCAACGGTTTTACCTTCTTTTAACAGCTGATAAGCAGAATCCATGCGCAACTCAAACAAGTAACCAAATACAGTATGGCCGAATAGTTCCTTAAAACCTTTTTTGAGCTTAAAATCATTCAGTCCGGTTTTGCGGGCCAGTTCAATAAGGGAGCAAGGGGTTTGGAGATTTTGTTCAACTAAAGTTTTTGCATCTTCCAGTCGCGAAACATCTTCTTTGCTGAAATTACCGGGCGACAGCTGCTTGTTTTCCAGCCGTTCCAGTTGCATCGACAACAGCTCCAATATTTTAGCTTCCAGAAATATCCTGCGGATATAATCGGGCTGGCCGGCTTGTACCATTTCTTTAATCAGCACTTTAAACCGGCCATCGCGGTACTCGTCGCTGGTTACTAAGGTGAAGGGCTCCCGGCCGCCGCCTTCGAAATTTTCGGGTAAAATATCTTTACCTAGTAATTTACGGATAAAGCGTTGGGTAAGGCAAATGGTAAATACTTCGGTAGGCTGGTTTACCACCATATCTATATCTAATGCAGAGCAGTAAAAGGTGTGATACTGGCCTTTTTCTAATAACAGATTAATTTGTTCTTTAGTAGAGTGACTGGTTAGTTTACCATCGAGCACAAAGTTCATAACCCAGCAAAAGCTGTCACACTGCAAGTTCATGGTGTAAGGGGAATTAACGTTAAAGCTACTGTTGAATAAACATACACCCTCAAACCATAACTCTTTGATCTTCATATTTCCCCACTCGGCCGAAGCTGATGATGTACGCTGTTCTATATGGTTAGCTCCATTAAATTCTTTAGGATAAGCCAGGTTAAGTTGTGATTGCCGGTTAGGGCCTGATGTAAAGTTGATTTGCATATAATCCGTTTCGCGTTGTTTTCAATCCGTTTTGCGTTAACCGCTCAACCGATCTATAGCGCAAATTTGCATCATTATTTTTAATCAGTCTAAATAAATACAAAAAATACTTACACACGTTTAAATGCGATACAGAATTCTACTTACTCTTTTACTGGTTGTACTTACCCTAAGCAACCTATCGGCACAAAATAACTATGGAAAAGTAAACGGTAAAATTTTAACTAAAGACGGAAAACCAGCCGCAGGCATCTCTATTTCAATTTTAAATACGCGTTTCGGCGCGGCTTCACAGGCAGATGGTACTTACTTGTTAAAGGTTACCCCGGGGAAATATACAGTTCAATATAAAGCTTTAGGTATGACCACAAAAGAATTGACTGTTAACGTGGTAAAAGACCAGACAACTACGGTAGAAGATGTAATACTGGAGTTAAACTCCTTCCAGCTAAAGGATGTGGTAGTAACCGGGCAGTACGCGCCGCAATCGCTCAAAAACTCGGTGTACATGGTTCGGACGGTTAGCAGCGAGCAGATCCGTTTACGAAACCCTACTAAAGTTCAGGAAGTATTAAGCGACCAGCTTGGATTTAGATTTAGCAATGACCTGACACTGGGTACCTCGGATGTATCCTTGATGGGTATTGATGGGCAACGTGTTAAGATTTTGCTGGATGGCGTACCGCTTTTAGATCGTGGTGAAACCCGCGAAAGCCTTAACCAGATTGATGTTAACTCAATCGATCATATTGAAATTGTAGAAGGCCCTATGTCGGTAAGCTACGGCAGCGATGCACTGGCTGGTGTAATAAACCTCATTACCAAAAAGCCCGATGGCGGCGAACATTTAGATATACATGCCCGCGTACAGGAAGAAACCGCCGGGAAACAGTATGATGCTTTCCAGGGCAGCGGTACGCACTACGAGAACGTAGGTGTAAACTGGAGCCACAAAGGCTGGGAGTTTGGCGGTAATTTTTCGCGCAATAATTTTGATGGTGCCATGGTAGGGTGGATGCCTAAAGACCAATGGCTGGGTAATGCTAATGCCGGTTACCGTACCAATAAGTTCCATATATGGTACAGGTTTGATGGTGAAAATGAAACCCTGAAAAACGACGGCATCCCCAGCGTAAATAATGGCATTGAAACCGATGCCCATTACATCACCTACAGATGGATGCACCAGTTACAGGCCGAATGGCTGCTTAGCCCTAAACTAAGTTTAAGCGGTGCGGCATCGTACACAGATTATAGCAGACGCACGCAAACTACAACTTACAATACACTCACAGGTCAAAGGTTTTTAACAACAGGCGCAAGCGAACAGGACGAAGCGCTGTTTGATACCAAGTTTTTGAGAACAACTGTCCAGTACAAAATTTCGGATGCGGTTTCATTGCAGCCTGGTGTTGAGATTAACCTTACCGGTAGCAGCGGCGCCCGTATAACCGGCACACCCACTATTAACGACTATGCGTTTTTTGTTTCGTCAGAAATACAGCCTATATCGGCTATAAGTATCAGACCAGGTTTGCGCTTTATTAAAAACTCGGTTTATGATGCACCGCCGGTAATACCATCTATCAATACCAAATTTAAATTATCAAACGCGTTTGATTTGCGACTGGCTTATGCCCGCGGTTTCCGTTCGCCGGCATTGCGAGAGCTTTATTTCAACTTCTTCGATGCCAATCACTCTATTAGGGGCAACACCAATTTAAAGGCCGAATTCTCTAACAGCTTTAACGGTTCATTAAGCTGGCAATCATTAGGCTCGGGCACGGTGAGGTTTAAATCATCATTGAGTGGATTTTATAACGATTTCACCAATATGATCACCACTGGTTACGATCCGGCCAATCCTTCGGTGATGACTTATATCAACATCGACAAAGCAAAAACCAAAGGTGGCAGCATTGATAATACCATTTATTACAAAAACCTGCAGGCAAAGGTTGGCTTTGCTTACATAGGTACTTATAGCAAACTGGCAGAAGACACCACAAACCAAACCGGCTTTGTGTGGTACCCAGAGGTAAGCACAACGTTAATGTATCACCTTACCAAGCTAAAAGGAGACATCAGCCTTTTCTACAAATTTAACGGAACGCTGCCTACTTACGAGGTGGTTACCAATTCGGCCGGGGCAACTATTATTAACCTGGCTAAACGCTCGGCTTTTAGTACTGCCGACATTACGTTTAACAAAATACTTACCAAAACACTAAACCTGGCTGCGGGTGTAAAAAACCTGTTCGATGTTACCAACGTCAACAACACGTCGCTTAATGTTGGCCAGGCACACAGTACGGGCGGGCCCGTACCATTGGGTTATGGCAGGTCTTATTTCTTAGGGATCGACTTCAAATTCAGTAAACATTAATCAGCAAACTAATTCTTTATTAATTATATAAAAACCATCCAAAATGAAAAAAATCCTATACCTATTTTTAGGTCTGGCGTTAGCAACAAGCGCATGTAAAAAAAGCGATCCGCCTCTTCCCGATAACCAGATTAACTTTTCGGCAGCCACCTTAGGTTTCGAATCTACCAGCGCATCAACAGATGTTACACTTAACCTGAGCAGGGCAGTTGATGTTGCCACACCTGTTAGCATCATCTTAACAACCACAGGAGTAACTTACGGTACCGAGTTTTCTACAGCACCTGCTGCAACAGGCGGTACTATCAGCACTACCATACCAGCAGGCAGCAGTTCCGTTACGGTTAAAGTAAATAAAACAGCAGGTGTATTTTTAAACGGTAACGAATCTGTAAGCTTTAAAATAGCAACCGCAGGCAGTCCGCTTGTTGTTGGTTCAACCAATCAGTTGAAATTAAGCTTCGCCGCCATTACATCCACCGGGACAACGTTAACACTTAATGGCGGTACAGGCGGTTCGGCCGCTGTAAATTCAGTATTTGTTGATTTCAGCGCCAATACTCAAACTTCAGTTCTGCGTTCAGGCTGGGATCTGGGTTTCTACAACGGAACTGATTTCAGGGTTATCCTGAATAACACTAACGCTGCTTCTGTAGTTGCCGTAAACAAAACAGATATTAACCAGGTATCGGCAAGCGATGTTACAGCAGCAAGTTTAGAGCTGGGTTTTGGTAAAGGTACCTTCAGTATTTTTGATGATGTTAATGGCGACTTAACCAAAACTGCAATCCCTGCGGTATCTGCCACAGATGCTGATAACAAAGTATATGTAATTAACAGGGCAGGTGGATCAGGCACAACCTCTGCGGTGACTGATTTCTATAAGATCCGTGTGCTGAGAACATCAATCGGCGGTTATACCTTACAGTATGCCAAATTAAACGAAACCACGTTTAAAACCATTACCATAGCTAAAAACACTTCATACAACTTTAACTATGTATCATTTGATACAGGTGCGGTAAATGTAGAACCTACTAAAGATCATTGGGATATACAGTGGACCTACAGTATATACTATACCGGTACCACACCTTATGCTTTTGCTGATTTAGTGTTCACCAACTACCTGGGTAATGTATCGTCTGCCGAGGTATTAACCAGCACCGTAAGTTATGATGCTTACTCAACAGCAAACGTTGCCACTACTACATTTAGCACAGCCCGCGATGTGATCAGCTCAAACTGGCGTGCTACAACCGGTACAATCGGTGTTAAAACAGATCGCTTCTACGTAGTTAAAGATGCATCTGGTAATGTTTACAAAGTGAAATTTATCAGCTTCACCACCAATGATGGCGGTACACGCGGATATCCGGTGGTCCAATATGCTTTAGTTAAATAATGAGTAATTCTTAAGTACAATAATTCAATTTGAAAAAGGATCAAGTCAGTTGATTCCATGTTGCGCTTCCGCGAGGGAAGCGCAACATACCTTAAAAATCCCCACAAACATGAAAGTAAAAAACATTAAATATCTGCTATTAAGCTTCATCGTAACGATGATGAGCTACATGCCGCAAGTTATGGCGCAAACATCGCCCAAAATTGTATCTGTAAATGGTACCGTAAGCGAAATACTGGCAGGTATAGGTATGGAAAGCAATATTATTGGTACCGATATTACCAGTAATTACCCGGCCACCCTTAAAAGTAAACCCAAAGTAGGCCACAACCGCAACCTGAGTGCCGAAGGCATTTTGGCCCTGCAACCCGATATTGTAACCGGCTTATCAAACGAGTTAAAACCAGAATTGGTAGCCCAGTTAAAAAGCGCAGGCATTAAACTGGTACTGTTCACCCAAACGTTTTCTGCCGATGGCACACGCAAGCTGATTAAAGAAGTAGCAGCAGCTTTTGGTAAGCCACAAAAGGCCGACCCGCTGATTAAGAAATTAGACAGCGACCTGGCTGCAGCCGCAAAAGTTAACAAAGGCACTAAACCGAAAGTATTGTTCATTTATGCCCGTGGTACAGGCACCATGATGGTGGCCGGCGAAGGCACACAAATGCAACAAATTATTGAGATAGCCGGCGGTGCAAATGCGGTAACAGGTTTTAGCGATTTTAAACCATTAACCCCTGAGGCTTTAGTTGCGGCTAACCCCGATGTGATCTTACTATTCAGCAGTGGTATGGATAGTTTGGGTGGTGCAGCTGGTTTATTGAACGTGCAGGGCGTAGCCCAAACCAATGCAGGCAAAAACAAACGTTTTGTTACGATGGATGGCGAACTGGTAAGCAGTTTCGGCCCAAGATTAGGATTGGCCGTTGGCGTATCTGTG
>CAHJXH010000169.1 GCA_903644075.1 Sphingobacteriaceae bacterium
GCAAAAAAATCCATGTTTCTATAGAAGCACTTGCTGTTTGCGGCAAAAACCTAACTATATATGCTTATATAAAAAGTAAGGAAAGCGGTGCGTCACTAACAACATGGGTACATTATCGCTTCAGATATTTCGACCGGGCGAAGGTAAAAGACGAGATGAACAAGCGCCTGGCTCAAAACTACCTTATTAATCAAAGCAGCACATCACTTTGCGGCATGGCCGCCATATTTTACTGTTTCTTAAAAATCGACTCAGGCGATTATAACAACATCGCCTTAGAGCTTCATCAGAAAGGTACAGTTGCCCTTAATCAATATACGATTAAGCCTAACTCATCCATGTATGACATGAAGCCCTTTGCCGATAATGAGAAATATCCGGGTATGCGAAAGTATTCTGATGGCACAGCAATTAATCCGCCCAAACTAATGCCATTGGTTGATTGGATAGTTTTGGCAAGTGCTCGCAGCAGCGAAAGCAACCTGGGCTACAGCGGCGAAGACGGTCAGGATTTTTCGGCAATTAACTGGGGTAGTATTATGACCAAGCTCTTGAAAGATTTTATGGGCTATACCACCATTATTGATAATACTACATTGTTTACGGGTCAAAATCATACAGATACGTTGATACAGATGCAGAACGATTACCAGGAGGCTTACCAAGTAATATTACTTATCGATTCTGATATGCTCGATGATTCTGTAAGCTGGGCTGGTAACCTAACCAACTGGCACTATATCGTATTTGAAGGCGATCTGTTCTTTGATACTGCCGGGGATAAATATCAGTTCAGTTATTTTACATGGGGGCAGTTTTATAACAAGCATTCTTTTAGGGCCTCTGTTTTTGATTCAAACTTTTATGGCTACTACAAAATCAAGAAATAAATGGTTGATAGGCATCCCGGGGCTTGCTATTATCATAGTGGCCGTGTTGGCATGTAACCAGCGCAATAAACAAAACAGAGACGATCAGCTATCGTACAACTGCAAAAACAAGGTATGGTATGATGTACCTGATATTCAATTCAAAGGTTATTCGCCGGCAACAAAACCTGTTGTTGTTATTAAGCGCGGGGGCCAGATCTTAGAAAACAAATTACAGTTAAAAGAGATCAGCAAAAGTGATACTATAAATTATCAGCTCACTGCCATCAATACGGATACCGCATTAATTAATAAAAACGATACCGTGTTAATATCACTCGGTAATGAAAAATACGCCATTTACGGCTTTAAAAGCAACTCCTATTATGGCGACCATCACATTCTTGATTGCGATGACCAATACCAATTAAACGGTAAACCATTTAGAAGCAAAGAACTGAATTGGATTTATAGTAAAAAACAGTCCAAAATAACTTTACATCCACTAAGCCCCTATACCCATGAATTTAAAGACAAGGCACCGGGGAAATATACTATGGACAGGGCCGACTTTTTTTATACAGATGCTGAAAAGTACTTATCTGAAGGAGAACAGAAACAACTTTTTGACGTAGTTAAAACTCAAAAGGATAAAATTACCAGTAATTATAATGCCTTGTCAATTTATGTATACAAAGCAACAGATAAGCTCAACCCAACCTATAAGGGGAGCTTTGAGGATATAAAAGGTGTTTATGATAACGACCTGCTTTCATATACCCGATGGATGAATGGCAAGATGGATATCTTTTACATTATCAAAGATGGAAATGTAGTTTATGATATGGCAGAAAACAAAGATGTTAAACCACCTTTTGAATTTAATTAATCTCAATGAAAAACCAGATTCCATACAAAGCTTTAAGTAAGCCGCTGAAACTGCTTTTTAATGCCACTATTGATGAAAGGGGTAGCGAAAATATCGAAAATACATCGCGCCTTACTTATGTTGATATTTTACCATCAAACGCATCGTTTTGGTCGGGCACCCAGGCGGTACAAATTGTGAGAGAGGCTGCACCGATAAATACCTCAACCAATAACAATGCCGATGCATTTGTACAACATGCAGCCCAGGCCTTATACAACTTGTGTTTTAAAATGGATTTTAGCGGCATGCCCGCCTCTTTAGAACAGCAGGACAAGTTATGGCAAAGCTGGATGCAGCTCCGTTTGCTGTTGACAGATACTTATACCGGCGATTGGGTAAACAGGATGCTAACAGCCATTGATCAGAAAATGCTGCCATCAAGCAACTTGCTGCAAACCACCATGCAGGATATATTTTTTAACAACTATTTCAGAAACATTTACGAACCGAAGTTTAACGGCGGCATTACAAAAGTAAACAGAACTATATTTGGGCTAATGCCGGGCGCTATACCTGTGCAGGAAACCTGGCAACTTAACGAAACCGACAAAACCTTTGAAGTAAAATTCACCGGTAACTGGCGGGGTGGTAATATAAGCGAACTGCAAAACAAATGGCTTAAAAGTAAAAGCAATAGCAATACTACAGAGGCGCCACAAATAAGTGGTAGCGGCCATTTTACTGTAAATAAAGATACCGGCTGGTGTTCGGGCTTTGAAAGCACCTACGCATTATACACCGGTGATGAATATGAGAAAACAATTACAACTACTTTAAGATCTGCCTAAATTATATTATCATGGCCTGGAGTACCGATCCCGAATCTGTAAATAACGATACCACTGCGCCGGCTGCAGCCAATAACAACACAGCCGCACCCGGCGATACGCAGCAACAGCAGCCTGCACAAAATAGTAGTACACCTGCACAACTGCTGGTGTGCCACAATGCCAAGTGCACCTGCGACCAAGCCGTTGATGCTTCGCCTAAACCATTAAAGGTACTAAGCCATAACAAGTATTTCATAAATGATAATGGCGAATCAAAATTGATTGCGACTACAAAAGAAAACGCGCTGCCTAATTTAAATTTTGGCAAGTGTAAAGTGCCCAATCCTAATAACCCTTCGCCGTGTACCGCTAAGTTAAAATGGAAAGATTATTATGACCATGTTGAATTACCCGGCGGCGCTTATGTACTTACAGATAAAAGCACCGCTGTATGTACCTCAAAAGGCGGCAATATTAAAATTGTACAACATGGGCAACAGGCAAACATCACTACCGAAGAGGTTGAAAAAGCCAATGCGGGGGGCTGGGCTGTAAATGGCCCTTTAGTTACCGAAGAGCTTATTTACACCGAAGAACAATATAACAATACCGATGCAGATGGTGTAAACGTAAAATCGATAGAGCCGGTACAATACGGCAGCAGCCAGCCGGTTAACACGCCTGTAGAATTTAAGGCCAACTTTAATGGCAACCCAACCGATGCACAAAAGCAAGGTGTTAATTGGATCATATATGACACCAATGGCCAGCCGATGCAACTACGTACCGACGTTGGCGAACGACTTAAAGTAACATTTAACAAGCCGGGCACTTACCTGATAGAAGCTTACGGAAAAACAGCAGGCGATAAAAAAGTAACAACCGCCTATACTGTTAAAGGAAATGAGCTTGGCGAAGTTAAGGCTGCAAACAATGCTACCAAGGTGCGGGTACAAGAACCTGTACAGTTTACCATTTCGAGCCTTTTTGATAATTTACCCTTGCCAGGTAACACCAGTAATATAACCTGGACCGTTACCAAAAATGGCGGGCCAGGCACACCTGATCTGCTTAATTCAACAGGGCCGGCCACACAGGTGGTTTGTGATGATGAAACCACTTATGTAGTTACCGCCAATTTAAATGGCGTAGTTAAACAATCGAAGGTTATTGAGGCGCTGAAAAACGGAATAACATCGGTAAATGCATCAAAAAGTAGCGGGCGTGTAAATGATACTATCAGTTTCACTGTAAAAGATCAGTTTAAAATATCCCCCGCGCGTGAACCGGAAAAGGCCGCCGTTAAGTGGCAATGCATTGATGCACAAGGCAAACAGGTTGCCGAGTTTAGCAGTAAGGTGGGTGAAACAGTTGATTATAAGTTTGACAAACCGGGCGAGTATACCATACAGCCTTATATGGTTAAGCCATCATCAAAAGTTTCCGTTAAAATCACCATTGCCCAGCCTGCCCTATTAAAAGCACAATGGGAATACCCTGAAGGCGGCCGGAAGAATAAAACAGGCTGGAATGAACCTAACCATCCCCTGCTGGTTTTTCAATCGGCAGAGGGGTTAATGATCGATCTTGAATTTGGTTTTATTAATAAAGACGGAAAAGCTATGCCGATATCAACGCTGAAAGGTATAAAAATCCCGGATAACCAAACACCAGATTTAAAGGGGCATGATTTTATACCCGATCGTAATAAATTAAAAAACGCGGTTAAAGAGGGTGATTTATTTTACTTCAAGGTAATACCGCAGAACAAGGAATATGAAATTGATAATGCCAACATCCCCCAACCGCAAGAAAAGCTAAAACTTGTTACCGCAGAGCAAATTATAAGTATTGAATTTTTGAAGGATGGCAAGCCGGTTATTAATGCCCAATATGGCGATCAGATGCAGTGTCGGATTCGCACACGTAACCTTTCTGCCGAGAAATTAAACGTGCAGATATACCGGCAGGAAGCGCGCATGGGTGCTGATGCGTTAAGAGCAGATACGCTGGTACTTAACGGCTCATACCCTATTGGCCGGGGCGGCTTAGTGGTATTTGATTTCACCTTAAATAAAGCCTGGGAAAAAACGTACAGCGAAAAGCTGCACCACTTTTACGCCAAAATATCGGAGTCCGAATTTTTTGGCACCAGCACCACTTTAGTTGCCTTTAAAAATGATGTGCCGGCAAATGGTGGCAGCAAGGTTATGGCCGGGGTAGAACAAGTTGGGCAAGACAAAAATACCCCTTGTTTCTGTAAAGAGCATAAGTTAATATGGGGCGATAAAATATCCTGTTCGGAACGTAAGAAAGTATATGCTGTAGCTGAAAAACTTTGGGGTGCTAAAGACAGGGATGAAAAGGCCAATCAGTTAATGGCCATAATGCATATTGAAAGCGCAGGAACGTTTTCACCATCAATTGATAATGGTGTCGGATATTGTGGTCTGATACAGTTTAGCGATGGTGCAGCGAAATCGGTAGGCACAACAAGAGCTCAATTAGTTAAAATGTCTTTCATTGAACAAATGGACTACGTTGAGAAATACTTTGAGAAAAAAAAGGATTTGTTAAATACTCTAACCGATTTATATCTTTTAGTTTTAAAACCTAATGCCGTTGGCAAAGGCAACCAGCCCGATTATGCCATATTTGATGAGAGCGTTGCTGTGCCCAATGTTCCTTTTGACAAAAATAATATATCAAAAGAACCTTGGGTAACCAAATATGGATATAGTAGTAATCCTGCGTATATGACTGAAGAGGGTGAAAAAACTAAACGTAAAAAATGGGTTTACAGCAAACAGGCCTATGCAATGAGGCCAGGCTTCGACGGAGGGAAAACATACGTTAAAGAAGTAGCAAGCGTAATAACCGATCAACATTACATTCCGGGGAAAGCACAGATTTATACAGGTGCATGCATAGATGCTCCTAAAAAGGCCTTAATTGTTGATAACCAAAGAACCCCTTGGATGAAAATTGCTATTGAAGAAGCTGCTAATTATGGCGGAAAAAATGAAAAACTTATTGACACCCGAATAAGAGAATATCATACTAACGGCGGGTCAGCAAAAGGTAGTGGCAGCAAAACGCCCTGGTGTTCATCTTTTGCCTGTTGGTGTATTCAACAAACAAATTTTGGGAATCCGCGTTCTGCTGGTTCACAGTCCTTTTTGGACAGTAAAAAAGTTGAAAAATGTGAAGCCTTTTATGGAGCTGTTGCTGTCTTTACAGATTGTGATTCAAAAGGGAATATTAATTCGTCATCGGGCCACGTGTCTTTCGTTTTTGGCAAAGTAGAGGGTAATACTTATATACTACTGGGAGGCAACCAAAATGACATGATAAAAGCTTCAAAATATGATTGTAGCGGCAATGCTTTTTATAGCTATTCAGATGACGATGGAAACAAAATTTATAAAAAATTCAGGGGCTTTTATAAACCTAAAGATTACACGATAAAAGATATTGACAAGTTGAAAGATACTGATGTATACAAGTCTGCTGATGAGGCCAATTTAAAGTTAAATATTACAACAAAGTCAAGTAAAAATGGAGAAAAAACTAAATAAAAAACTAATAACTACAGCCTTTATTCTTCTTATTACAAGCATGTTAATTGCGTGCAATTCTAACCAATCAACTACGCAAGAAACAGTTAATAACCATGTTATGGATACTACCTCTAATAATTATTCAACAATTAAAATAGTTTTGGCTAAACAACTAAAAAGAGGCTCATCTATGGAAACCTCTGCCCCAGGTTATAAAATGGAAGATTTTGTAGCAGTTTCTATTGTGGCCAGTGAACTTCTTAAAAAGAGTGACTATAAAGCGCCTGCTGATTTTGCTAACCGGGTAAAACTAATTTTTGGTGATAAAAATTTTGATAATGAGGGTTTAAACGCTTTAAATTACAGAACCGGCTGTATTGATAAAGAGCACCAATTTTCTTTAGAAGAAACCGGCAGCAATAAATACTATTATGTTGATTTTAAGAATGGGTTACTAACTGAATTTTATCCATTGCCCTTACTGATAAATTATCAAAAAGAATTTCCGGATTTGGCCAAGCTTGAAGACAAACCAGGAGAAGTTTATGATGCGGTTGAACATACCCACAAGAAAAATGAGTTATGGAAAGACTGGCCAAATTTATCAGTAGAAAGGCAGCACAACATTCATCGGATAACATCCCGTAATAAATACCTTTTTAATAATAGCAAGGCAGATCTTTCATGGTTAAAAAATAACGATTCAGTCTTTTTAAACAGGCTGGTAACTGTATTTGGCTATGTAAAAGATACAGATTTAACTAAATGGGCGATAGATAAAAATTTAATCTCTTCTGGCAACGAAGCAGATTTTGGAGCTGTGTTATGGAATCAAGGCTGTAATAGCAAAATAAATGTCCACAAGGAAATATTTGATTTGATTAAATCTGAGACAACCGACTCAAACACGCGTTATCTGAATAGTGTTGCAAATTATATTATCTATTTAAGAGATAAAGAAAAGTTTTTGTCTTTTTCTGACAGGGCAGAAGTAATAGCTAAAGTTGCCTACTATGCGCAAAAAATCGTGAACAAAAATGAAAAACAATTTGAACAGGATTATTATACCAAGTTTCTCTTCCCTATAATTCAGACTGTCCAATCTAAAGAATTATTTGAGCCGGAATTTAGAAAACATAATTACTACAACCTACCAGGGTTTAAAGAGTTGTGGGATGAGCAAGTGGAATATAATGGCGGTGTAGCGCAACCTATGTAACTTAATAAGGTATATAAATATTAATGAAGCATTTATTTATATTTCTGTCATTTCTGTCACTGTTAGCGTCATGCAACAGCAAACAAACTGCAACTAATAATGGAGCTAAATCAGACAGTTCCCAACAAAAAAAAGGCAACCTAAATATCGAAGCAATTAAAAAGCAAATTGCACTTCAAATAGGAATGGAAAATAATGACGTTTCCGAAAATCAGGTGCATTTTCTCGATCAAAAAGATATTGAACTAAGTTTGTCTGTTATTGAAGAAGGATTAATAAAGACAGGATATAAAACGCCTGCCAAAGAAGAGTTTGAAAAGAAAATCAAAAAAATATACAATTGTGAAAATAGTGATAATGCAGAATGGAAAGGCACCAGTTTAGGATCTAACATGACGCCAGAATCATGGCTTACCGGACCCAAGTTTATCAATTATTACAGTGACAGATATGGCCAAACTGAACGAAAAGATTATCGGATGGTTGCTTTTGGAAAATATAATTTCATTTTTGATTTGGTCTTTTTGAGAAATTTGGTAAACATACAACCAAACGGTCAATACAAAATCACACTCCCTCAAAATATAATAGCACGAAATGGGTATTTCTTTAATGGAAATAAAGCTGATTTGGACTATCTAATACATAAGGACAAGTTTTTTCTGCAATCGTTAGTCGATGCTTTTGGTTATGATAAAGAGCCCGAAATAAATGGCGTTGCGCTAAGTGATTACAATACGGGAACTAAAGAGGATGAAAGTATAGGTACAATAGTATTTGCCGATTACGGGGAGCATGGGAAACTAAAGATTCGTAAAGGGTTGTTAAAATATATTTATGACCACACTAATGAAAATAACAATAATATGGCGAAAGGGTTAAGTAATTTCGTTTTTAAATATTCCGATCTTAACAACTATTCCAAAATTAGTTTTGAAGATAAATGTGAAATGCTGGGTTATGCAGGTACTTTAGAGCAGCAACTACGTGATAAATATCTTGGTAAAGGCTCTGCGATTTGGAATCCAAATGCGCTGTTAACAAACTTTAAGATCCAATGGCCAAAATTTATAGATGAGATAAAAAAGCAAAATTATTATAATGATCCGGATATAAAAAAGGCCGTTGCTGCTGCGGAAGATGAAGCCGTCTTTGTGTTGAGAAAACCAGATAGTGAATAAAATAATGAAGCTGGTGCTTGCCTGTATGTCATTTCTATTTCTGTTAGCATCATGTAACAGTAAACAAACAACATCAAACACAACTTTAATAAAAAAGGCTTTTACCGATAAAGACGAAAAAGTTTATCTAGAGAATTTCCCACACACTTTTGGTAGTTTCAAAACTACCTTTGGCTGGAATGAAAAAGCAGACGAGCCTTATCCTCTTTACAAAAATGCCAATCAATACATCGATTATTATTTTGAATTAATAACTAAAAAGTACCCGGCCAACAAAAAAGACATTATAGCTATTGCTGTAGATGGTTCCTGGCAAGCGGATGGGGTAAATTATTTTTTAAACCGGCTGCATAAACTTGTAGAAACAGACAAAAGCATAGGCCCTATTCTTAATGCATTAAATGATAATCAGCTAAATTCATTTTGGCGATTTTATTTCAGCAAAGAAAAGCTTACATACCCTGCACAGCTAAATTCTGTATTAGACGAAAGGATAAAAGCTAAATCAATGGCCGTGTTTAAATTACTGCAAAAAGCCAATAGTTCTACTAATAAAATTGCAGGGTATGAGGTATATGATAATGATGGCTTTACTAACCTTCGAAAAGGCAACAATTCAGCATCACAAATTATCGGTAAAGTAAATACGGGGGAGCATATTAATGTTTTAGACAAAAAAACCAATTGGTGGTATGTACAAACTAACGAAGGTACTGGCTACATACATAAAAGTAGAATAAGATTGGGGCGCGATGAAGATAAAACTCAACAATCTGTGCTGTGCACATATAATCCCGTTTCTGCAAAATTCAATTTTTCAATCATCGTAACTAAATATAGCAACGATGGCAAAAAGCCTGTAGAAATTAATATTGCAGTGTCAGGTAAAAGCAATTCATCCCCTCCTGTAAATATCACCTTCAGGCCCGAGTATTGGATTAATAATAGTTGCAGCGCAACTTCATATATTGGCAGATCAAACACAAACGAAGGCATTGAGAATTATAACAAATTCATTGTGGCAGATTATAATTTTGATGGGTTAGAAGATTTCGCTATTGTAAATTATGAAGGTGGAAACGGCGGACCGCGATATACCTACTTTTTTCAGGACGTAAATAATCACTTTATAAAAAACAAGGCTTTTCCGCTTCAGGATGGATTCTTTCCTAAAAAAATCGACAATCAAAATAAAACTTTAACTATTAGCGGGCCTGTTGGTTGCTGTAAAATCAGCACAACCGTCTATCAGCTTAAAGCCAAAGACCAATGGGCAACAGTCCTTACAAAGGAAGATAAGATGTAAAGAACAAATAGGATGGAAAATGAGCTTTGCCAGTAATCAATACTTACATATCTTAATGAAACCGAGACTAGCATGCTTGTCATTTCTGTTAATGTTAGCGTCATGCAACAGCAAACAAACTGCAAATAATGGAGGTATATCAGACAGTTCCCAACAACAAAAAGACAACCTAAATATCGACGCAATTAAAAAGCAAATCGCACTTCAAAAAGGAATGGAAAATAATGATGTGCCCGAAAATCAGGTGCATTTTCTTGACCAAAAAGATATTGATCTGAGTATTGCTATTATAAAGGAAGGCTTGGCACAGGCTGGCTATAAAACACCAGATAAAACTGATTTTGATAAAAAAATTAAAGAAATATACAATTGCGAAAACAATGATAACGCAGAGTGGAAAGGGACGAGTTTAGACCCCATTATTACACCCGACTCTTGGAAATCGGGGTCTAAATTTATTGACTACTATAGCAATAACTATGGGCAAACCGAAAGAAAAGATTATAGAATGATAGCTTTTGGAAATAATAATTTTCTTTTCGACCTGGATTTTTTGAAAAACCTGATACATATACAGCCCAACGGCCAATATAAAATCATACTCCCTCAAAATATAATAGCACGTAACCGTTACTTTTTTAACGGTAATAACGCTGACCTTGATTTTCTGATCCATAAGGATAAAGAATTTTTAAGTTCCCTGGTATCAGCTTTCGGATACGATAAAGTACCCGAAATAAATGGTGCTGTTTTAAGCCAATTTAACACAGGAACCAAATCTGATGAAGAAATAGGTTCTATAGTATTTGATAACTACCTAAAGCCTGGAAATCTAAACATTAGAAAAGGCTTATTGAAGTACATTTATGACCATACAACTGCAAATAATAACAATATGGTAAAAGGCTTAAGTAATTTCGTTTTTAAATATTCAGACCTTACTAATTATTCTAAAATTAGTTTTGAAGATAAATGTGAAATGCTGGCTTATGCAGGTACTTTAGAACAGCAACTACGTGATAAGTATCTGGGCAAAGGCTCTGCTGTTTGGGATCCTAATTCGCTGTTAACAAACTTTAAGATCCAATGGCCAAAGTTTATAGACGAAATAAAAAGGGGAAATTATTATAACGATCCAAAAAAAGCAGTCACATC
>CAHJXH010000170.1 GCA_903644075.1 Sphingobacteriaceae bacterium
GGTTCTTCTGTTCAGTCTTTTATCTTGTTTCCTGGCTCTTGATTCTTGGCTCTCTTCTAAAGTCGGCAAACAGCTTCAGCCAAAAGCGGGCAGAACAATGATGGCCAGTGCGCCGGAAAGAGGCATTGGAAATTTTGCAGAAGGGCAAAGGCCCGTGCGAACGTGAGTATGGCAAAAGATCCCGGCCTGTGTTGTTCTGAACGCTTGTGCGGTATGCCTTGTGTGCAAGAAGCATTTTGCCGATGAGCGTTTGGTTACTTTGGTGCTCCAAAGTAACAGCCCACCCGCGGCGAATGAGCGGGACTGACATTGACAGCAGTGCAGTTTGAACAATTAAAGCAATTACGGTAACTAAAGCACCGTCTCTGTAAAGTTGGCGATTGGTTCGTTCTTCGCAATGACGTGAAGGAGAGGTAAGGTAACTTTACGCGAACCTTCTCTTCAATAAATCAAAAAACTTCTCATTGGTAGCCGGTTTATCAGCCCAATGATTTTTTTCAACGTAGTTGGTTTTTAAGAAACGTTCTGCATCGTCGAAGTTGTTGAAGCGGTTCAGTATCTCAATGGCTTCGCTATAAGCCAGGCTATAACCGTTAAACAGATCGCGCACAAATAGCATCTTATCATTAAGTGTAATGGCCGATTTGAGATCTTTTATGGGTGCTGCCGATGCTGCGGGTGTACTTGCTACATTAGCTGCTGCCTGGGCAGATAACCGCTCGTTAAGTGTCAACGGACGTTCTGGCTCAGCTGCCGGTGGCTCAGCAGCAGGTGTTGGCGGTGGCGTATGATTAAGCTGGTATGTTGGTATAGAAGCGGGTTCTGGCTGTGGCGTAAATGAAACAGGTTCCGGAGTTGGCTCTGGTGTAACTGTTGCTGCCATAGCTTCGGCTACGGTTGGCTGTTCTGGTTCTTCTTCTTTATGGTAGCCGGCATTAATAGTCCCAACTTCATCCTCATCGTTAGATGCCCATGCATCAGCCTCATCAAGGGTTAATTCGTGGCGGATGGTTTCTGGTTCGGTAGTTCTCATAAATGAGAATGTATCGTTGCCTGTATCGGGTTTAATGTCTATTTCCGGCGCTGGTCCATCAGCTATTTCTATTGGTTGTTCAAGAGGTTCAAAAGAGGGTTTAAGTTCTTCAGCGATGTTTTCTTCGGCTTCAACAACCTCTTCACTTTCTTCATCAATAGTTGGCTCAGTGCTCTCTTCTTCAGTTTCTTCCGATTGGTATTGAAACTGATTAGAAGTGTACTCATCAGCATCTTCCTGCGGTTGTTCAGCAGTTTCAAAATCGAAATGGAAACCACCGCCCGGTTCAGGTGCCGCTTCTGGTTCAGCCTCTTCTTCCGTATGGGTTTCAGGGGTTTCTACATGGAAGTATTCTTGCAGGGTGGGGGCATCTTCCTCAGGTGTTTCATCAGCAAATGCAGCCGCTAATTCTATTGACTCTTCAGGCTCAGTTACTTCCTGCTCCGGTATTTCTTCAACAAAAGCTACCGGTGGTTCAACTATAGTTTCGGGTTCGTTAAAGCTAACAGTTGGCTCTTCAATAACATGCGGTTCAAAAGATTGTGCAGTCACCTCTGGCTCAGTTGCAGCTTGTGGATCATGTGCAGGTAAGCTTTTTATTAGTGAAGCATTTAGCTTACGCAATACCTCAAGGTGGTCTGACAAGAAATTGGCATTGGCGGCAAATAGTTCAAGTTCCAGGTCGTCTATGCTATCACCCTGTGTTTTAAGGTATTCGTATTGCTCGTTTAATTCCTGTAAAATATTGCCTATTTTTTTAAATACGTCCTGTTGCCTCATTGCTTTTATGTTAGGAAAATGCTATCCAAAAATAGGATTTAATTCTGATATTAGCAGGCTTTAAGAAGTTATACATGCTGTTCAGTGAAGATGTTTTTAGAAGAAAAAGTGAGCTCGGCGGAAGCATAGAGGTTATCTGTGGGTCTATGTTTTCGGGTAAGACCGAAGAACTGATCAGGCGGTTGAAGCGCGCGCAGATTGCAAAACTTAAGGTTGAGATATTTAAGCCCAAAACCGATGTGCGTTACGATGAAACCAACGTGGTATCGCACAATCAGAATATGATCCCCTCTATCCCGGTGGATCATTCATCTGTTTTATTGTTGATGGTTACTGATGATGTGGATGTGATTGGTGTTGACGAAGCCCAGTTTTTCGACGATGAATTACCGAACGTATGTAATGTATTGGCTAATCGTGGTATCCGTGTTATTGTAGCGGGTTTGGATATGGACTTTAAAGGTAATCCCTTTGGCCCAATGCCTGCTATTATGGCCATGGCCGAGTCTGTTACCAAAGTGTATGCCGTGTGTGTACAATGCGGTAGCCCGGCTTTATACTCATACCGTTTAGTACCCGATGGCGCCCGTGTATTACTTGGCGAAAAAGAAAGCTACGAGCCGCGTTGCCGTGCTTGTTTTAATGCCGGCAAATAATTGCCATCTCAAATTCATAAAATTTATTAAAACTGCTTTGTAATAGCGGATTGTGAACAAAATTGCAATCCAGGGTGTTATATTATTACAATTTAATACCCAATTATGAGCAGCGTGAAGGTGATAAATGTTTGGCAATGCACGCCAGATACTGAAGAGACATTTGAGCAGGAATTAAAAAGGCTGGTTGATACTTCTGTAACCGAAGATGGTTGTATCTCTTATGAAATCTATCAAACTAAAAATCAACCCAACGAGTATGTGATGATAGAGGAGTGGCAGAATGAGCATGCGCTCGATCAGCACCAAAACTCGGCGCATTACAAGCATTTTGTACGCATAGCCCCGGTTTTGCAAAATAAACCTGCTGAAATTAAACAGTTAGTGAGGTTGGTTTAGTGTACTATAAACTCCAAATATACCTCTTATTAGTGTCAGTGAAATTTGCACAGTTTGTGGTGTTCCCCTAAATAAGGGAGGGCAGATGCATTGCTAATGCTACTTGCTTTAATAAGGGGTAAAATCAGGTGTGGTAACTGCAGAATATCTACTATAAATAATTTTTATACTGACTAAAACAAAATAGCCACATCTGGTTGTTTATCAAAATGTACTGTTATGCCATATTAGGGCAATAAACAGTTTTATTGATGCCATAATAATACCAGAGCCATGCCTAAAAAGATACTCGTTATTGAAGATGATAAAGATATAAGGGATACTATTACCTATGCCTTACAGGCAGAAGGGTATGAGGTTATTTCATCTGAAAATGCCAAGATCTTAAAAACCATCAGCGAGATAAAGCCCGATTTGATTTTATTAGATAACTGGCTTACCGACTGGAAAAGCGATGCCAATGGCCAGCAGCTGAGTAAAGAGCTTAAAACTAACACGGCTACCAGTCATATCCCTATCTTAATCATATCGGCAGTAAGCAATATTAAAGAAATTGCCGAAGCGGGTTTGGCCGATGGTTATCTTAAAAAACCATTTGAGCTGGACGATCTGAATACATTGGTGAAAAAGTTTATCAAGTAAACTATCTGGGTATTTGTAAGTCCATATACTAAGACTTATATTCGTTAACCAATTATATAAAACCCAATGACGAAGAAACTTACTTTAAGCATAACTATGCTTTTATTTTTTGTGCTATCTGTAAGTGCGCAAAAAGCAGATGCTATTATTGGCAAATGGCTTAACCCATCTGGCGAAGGCCAGGTAGAGATCTACAAAAAAGGCGATAAATATTTCGGTAAGCTGGCCTGGATCAAGTTCCCGAATGATGCTAATGGCAAGCCGAAAACCGACATTAAAAACCCCGATGAAGCATTAAGAAGCCGCCCTGAACTAGGCCTTGAGCTTTTAAAGAATTTTACATTTGATGGCGATAATGTTTACGAGAACGGCACCATTTACGACCCCAAAAGCGGTAAAACCTACAGCTGCAAAATGACGCTCGATGGCAAGAAATTGAAGATAAGAGGTTACGTTGGTATCTCTCTTTTCGGCCGGTCTGAGGTATGGACCCGGGTTGAATAAATTATTCGATGTGCAGGTGTGCAAACACGAATATGTGCATATGAAAGTCAAAGCACGTTATAAATATCACATGTACATCCGCACACCTTCATATTTCACATCTTCACATCTGCATCTTCACTTCTATGATAATTTATTGATTTAAAGTGTCATAGAAACAGTTTTTTGAAAAAAGTATTTTATAATCTCTTCTAATTATATATGTTTGTATTGTAACGTATTTGTTGCGGCAGATACTACCCAATTATAAACTAACTATATGATTAAACCTTTACTTGTACAAACAGGCAGGTACTTTATTGCTTTAACTTTTCTCGTAGCCTTATCAAACAAGGCTTCGGCACAAACAGATGCCGATGCGATTATGATCCCCAAGAATTATTTGTGTACCGGTGCCATGTACAGCCATAGCGACTGGGACCATTACTGGGAAGGGGATTTTAAACGTACTAACGGCAACTTGGGCCATGTAAGCAGCCAAATGGTTGGTTTAATGGCCAACTACGGCGTGTCTGATAAATTTAACATCCTGGTAAATCTACCTTATGTAGCTACTCATGCTTCGGCCGGTACGTTGGCAGGGCAAAACGGCTTACAGGATGCCTCCCTCTTTTTAAAATATATGCCCTTCGAAATACCGGTTGGTAAAGGCGTTATCTCTTTGTATGGGATAGCGGGAGTATCAATCCCAATGAGTAATTATCAGGCTGACTTTTTACCAATGTCAATAGGTGCGCACAGCAGAAATACCATGGCCCGTTTCCTGGTCGATTATCAGTTGAGTAATTTCTTCACCACAGCATCGGCTGAATATGTGTATCGCAGTAATATCACCATCGACCGTACAGCATATTATACCACAGAAGAACACTATACCAACCAGGTTGACCTGCCTAATGTGATGGTATACAATGGACGCATGGGCTACCGTAGTGAAAGTTGGATTGCCGAGGTTGTTGCCGAAAACTATACCAGCTTAGGCGGCTTCGATATTCGTAAAAACGATATGCCTTTCCCAAGCAATAAAATGAACTGGACTACCCTGGGCGCTAACTTTAAATACACTTTCAGCAAACCATCGGGCCTTGAGTTAACCACAGGCGGCGATTATGTGATCAGCGGCCGAAACGTTGGGCAGAGCACTGTTTTGCATGGTGGCATTTACTACCTGTTCAGCATTAAAAAACAAAAGAAAGAGAAGAAATAACCTTTGCCGGTTTATTTAGATAGAGATATGAAGAAGAATTTTTACTACTTATTACCTGTACTGGCGGCTGTGGTTGCAACCCTGTCGTCGTGTAATAAAACTATAGTGGAGCGTAATAGCCAGTTCCAGGCACTTTCACCAGCCAAGCTTGACCTGAATGCCGATACTTGGAAACCCGTGCTGTTAACCAGTGTTACCCAATTCCCGGTTGCTACGCCCGATGCTATTAGCTCGCCGGCCTATCAGGCAGATTTAAATGAGATTAAGGCCTATCAACGCGGCATTACCGATGACCAGAAAGCGCTGATTGCTTACTGGAGTGCCGGTGCCGTATTGCGTTGGAACGAGATACTGCGTGACCTGGTTGCCAAACATAACCTACCGCCTTACCAAAATGATGACGGTACTTATCCTGCGCCAAGTTCGGCTAATCCGTTTGCATACCCACAGTTTCCGTTCTCGAACCCGCCTTATGCGGCACGTGCTTATGCTTATGTAAGTGCGGTGCAGTACGATGCTTTACTTGCAGCGTGGCATTATAAAAATGTATACAACAGGCCTGCGCCTTATAAAAACGATGCTACCATACAGGCATTGGTGCCCAAATCAGATCTGCCATCGTACCCGAGCGAAGATGCTGTGGTATCAGGCTCGGCTGTAGAAATGCTTAAATTGCTTTTCCCTACCGAGATTGCTTACATCGAACAAAAGGAGGCTGACCAAAAGTTATACCGCATGATTGCTGGTGCCAATACCCGTGCCGAGTGGGATGCAGGCGAAGCCTTAGGCAAGCAAGTTGCCGGTGTATTTGCCGCAAGGGCCAGGACAGATGGAACCGGTGCCGCTATAGGTACACCCGCATATTGGCATTCGCTCGAAAATAATACAGCCGCTACTGGTGAAACCCCATGGATTAGTTTAGAGTATCCAAAACGCCCGCCAATGTTGCCGTTGTTTGGTAAGGTATTACCGTTTTTATTTCCTGCAGCTACGGTGCCAACATTGCGCCCGTCTCCGCCGCCATCAACCAATTCAGATCAGTTTAAGAAAGAAACTGCCGAGGTGTTATCATACAGTAAGAATCCTACCCGCGATAATGAAGCTATTGTAGCCTTTTGGGCTGATGGTGCCGGTACTTACGCGCCTCCAGGGCATTGGGATGCCATTGCTGCCGAAGAGTTTGTGAAACAAAATTACAGCGAAGTACGCTGGGCGCGTAACATGGCTTTATTAAATATGGCCGAAATGGATGCCGCCATTGTATGCTGGGATGCCAAGTACTTTTACTTTAACCCGCGCCCATCACAAACAGATGGTGCTATTAAAACATTAACAGGTATCCCTAATTTCCCATCGTATACATCTGGTCACTCTAATTTTAGTGGTGCGGCTGCAACATTATTGACGTATTTGCTGCCCGACAGGGGCACCAAGTTTACAGATATGGCGCAGCAGGCTGCTATGTCGCGCCTGTACGGTGCCATACATTACCGTAGCGATTGTGAAGTTGGTTTGGTTACCGGCAAAGCAGTAGGCAATTACGCCGTGCAGCGTGCCAAAACAGACGGGGCCGATCAATAGCTTTCACTCAATCACTTATAACCCTCTGAAAGCTGCAAGCGAAAGTTTGCAGCTTTTTTTGTATCCGAAATATTGCCCTGAAATAAATTGATTGTAGATTAGGTGATCAACATTTAAATTGACTGCATGAACCTCACTCTAAAATACGCTGCTATATGGATTGCTTTAATTTTAACAGTCAGTGTTACTTATGCACAAAACATTGAAATACTGGAGCAAAAACAGCCAATAAGTATCAGGGGCTTATCGGTAGTTAACGATGAGGTGGCCTGGGTAAGTGGCAGCAAGGGGTACGTAGGATTGACTATTAATGGCGGTAAAACCTGGCAATGGCAACAGGTAAAGGGCTTTGAGAATAGTGATTTTAGGGACATAGAAGCGTTCTCTGGTCAAAACGCGGTAATTATGAGTTCGGGTACCCCGGCCTTAATTATGACCACCACAGATGGCGGTAAAACTTGGCAGGTAAACTACCGTAATAATGATAAGGCTTATTTTTTAGATGCCATGGCTTTTGCAGACGATAGGCATGGTTATACTATGGGCGACCCTATTGACGGCAAATTTGTACTGCTGGAAACCAAAGACGGCGGCCACACATGGAACGCCATGCCAAACCAGCCTACAGCCTTACCTAACGAAGCTGCTTTTGCCGCCAGTGGCACCTGCATTGATGCGGATAAAAGTACACTGAAAATTGTTACCGGTGGAAGTGTAAGCAGGTTACTGACGTGGAATAATAAAGCGTGGATATATCAGCCATTACCATTGCTACATGGCAAAGATTCGCAAGGGGCATTTTCTTTAGCAACTGATGGAATAACAAATGTTTTTGTAGGCGGAGATTATCAGGATAATCATCGTGCAGATTCTGTGGCTTGCTATTCATCGGGTGCGGTTTTAAGCTCTCCTGATCGTCGGCCGGGAGGATTTCAGTCTGGCGTAACTTGGTTGGGTCAGGCTATGTTTCTTTCAACCGGCCCATCCGGCAGCAATATTTCTACCGATGGGGGAGCCAGCTGGAAGCTTATAAACGATGAAAGCTTTAATGTTTGTAAGCGCGCAAAGCACGGCAAACTGGTATTACTGGCCGGCGATAAAGGTAAAATAGCATTGTTTAAACCGTATTTACCTCATAATTAATGCTTAATGAAAACTTTAAAATATTTGAAAATTTGGCTTGCAGATAAAACTCAATAATCCTATATTTGCACCACTTTAACGGAAACGTTAAATGATTCCGTAGCTCAGCTGGTAGAGCATTACACTTTTAATGTAGTGGTCCTGGGTTCGAATCCCAGCGGGATCACAGAAAAGCACTTCTAAGGAAGTGCTTTTTTTGTTTAAAGCCATCAAAATCGCACGTTTTAAGATGGATCGAGCGGGATTTTGTCGGGCCGTTGGTAAAGGGCATGCAAGAGCAACAAAAAAGATCGAAGATAAAAAACAGCTTATTGATAATTTGCAACAACAAATAAATGATTTAAAGGCCAGTGGAGCTACCGCGGTTATAATGTCCACAATTGAGCAGTTGTCAAGCCGCCATCAGTTTGCCTACCTCAGTCTCTATTGATTGCAATTCCTTGCTAAATTCATCATCGGTTTGTGATGGATTGACAACGACACTGAAGTTAACCTTGCTAGATGAAATGCTGGGATGCTGGTCATTTTTGGATAGTATAGTAACATAAATCATTTCATCAACTTTCAATACCCACAGGTCAAGTGTAATGCGAACAACAGACAAACCTAACCTTGATGGTGGAGTAATAGCAAGCAAAGGAACATCTGGCCATGTCGTATTAGGCTGACCAGGCTGGGCTTCAGGCAGGGTAAAGGATATCGTTAGGGGTTCGCCTGTTTCACGATCATAATAACTTTTAAGCTGCTCATCATTAAAATCTGCTATCTGCTGCATTGATTTTACAACAGCATTTCGTGCAGCCATCAGGAAATCATAAAGACTAATCAGTCCGCCCATTATTATTACTTTGTATTTTTAATATCGTCTAATTTTTTTACGGCTTTTTCGACAATGGGTTTAGAGTCAGCGGCTAAACCAATACTTACATGGCAATTAGGACATTCAAAATTTACGCCCAACAACAGTTGACTGGCATCAAATGGAATCATGGTTACGCATACTGGGCAGGGAATTTGTTGTTCTACTTTCATTATATAGTCTGTTATGGAATAGTAATAGGTTGAATACTTTGGCTAAAGGCCTCAATAACAATATTTACACCTTTAGGTAATGACATTTGAGTAGCGTGCATAGCATAAGAAATGATAGGTTTGCCCACAATTTTTTCACTGGAGACTTTTCCGTAAATTTCCGGTAACCCGTTATCCTCACCATCCTTTACACTTAGAACTTCTATATCAAAATTTAACTTTACTTCGGTTATCGTCAAACTGTTCAAAGGAATAATGGATAGTAAAGGTATGCTGAACGTGGTCACTACACTTTGGATAGTTGGTTCCGGATTTTCTACTGTCCCTGGTGTAGCCACTGGTCGGTTTAATGCCATTTCAACCATTATAGGCTTATATTGCCCCGAATCATTTTTTGTGAAACAAGTTTCAAGCATGAAATTTGTTTGGGCCAAAGCCATTTTGTTATTGGCGGCAATTGCCGCAATAAGCGGTTCTGTAATTAAACCTGATATTTTCTGAGGGCTGATCTGAAGTTGTTCCTTTTCTTCCATATTAAAGCGGTTTTTAGAACTAACATACGGAATAATTTAGATTGCGTGCCCTTAGCACTCATTTCTTTTGTGCCCTTCAGTATTTCGCTGAAACCGGTATAGCCGGTGTCCCAATAAACTCATGATAGCCGGGCAATTGTATACCTTCGCGTTAATCAAATTAACAGCATTATGCTTTCCAAAATTATATTACAGATGGCTTGTATTTAATCCCAGTATTCTGTCTGCGTTTTTAAATGCTATTTTTTCAATTTCCTGTGCAGGTAATGTTAAACTATCCAGAAACTTCTTTCCGCTTTCGTTGGTAGCGAAGGGATAATCTACCGAAAACATAATATTATCAATGCCAAATGTTTCAATAGCCGCCATTAGTGGCGGGATGGTAAAAATGCCGCTTGTGGTAATATAAACCTGCTCTTTAAGGGTATCGCTAATGGTTCGCTGGTTGTTGCCGGTTTGGTTGGGGGCAAAAAAGGTATCACACCGCGCCATCATCATAGGTAGCATTTCGCCCATGTGGCCGATAATTAGTTTCAATTTAGGGTAACGGTCAAACGTTCCTGAAATAATTAAACGCAGGGTATGTATGGCCGTTTCTGAATGCCAGCCCCAGCCTCCGATAGATAAAGCCATGCCCGATCCCTTTGGGAGGTTGCTATAATACGCCTCTTTAACAGCTTCAGGTGGTAGGCCGGGATGCAGATAAATAGGCACACCCAGTTGTTCTGCACGTTGCAGTACGGGCGCAAATTTGGGATGGTCTAAAAACTCGCCCTGTATTAAACCGTTAATTAAAGCACCGCGGAAGTTGTGCGTTTTAACTGTCCTTTCCAGCTCTTCTGCCGCTGCTTCGGGTGCAGTTAGCGGTAAGTGGGCAAAAGCAGCAAACCGCTTGTGGTTACCTGCTATTTTCTCGGCTAACAAATCATTATACTGTTTAGCAAATGCGGGGCCATCTTCGGGGCTTAAAAGGTCGGCACCGGGGTTAATTACAGATAACACTTGTACCGTTATGCCATTGTCATCCATTGATTTCAAGCGTTCACCGGTAATGTCTGCCAGTTTGGGCGCCAGTTTTTGCATCATTGGTGATTTAGTTTGGTCTCCAATAATTTCTTCGGGAATAAGTTTTGTTATCTCCGGAAAAGAAACGTGTTCTTCAAGGCATACTATACGCATAGGTAAATGTTAAATAAATTGCAAAAACTACCAACTATTGAATTAACGTGGGTTGCTTGAAAATGTTGATGGCTTATGGAGATTAATAACTATTAATTGTAGGATTCTTTTTTTCTGCCACTAAATCAGGGAGTTTTATAAACTATTGTAAAAATCTTTAAAAGTGTCATTGATTTTTCTATCTTTGCACCTCTTTATCGGAAACGATAATGATTCCGTAGCTCAGCTGGTAGAGCATTACACTTTTAATGTAGTGGTCCTGGGTTCGAATCCCAGCGGGATCAC
>CAHJXH010000171.1 GCA_903644075.1 Sphingobacteriaceae bacterium
GCCCCCCAACCCCCTAAAGGGGGAGCAAAAGTTTCCATGCCTCCCCTTTAGGGGGCGGGGGGGGCTAAAAGAACGGATTAGTTTCTTTCTCATAACCAATAGTTGTTTCGGGGCCGTGGCCTGGGTATACGGTACAATCATCGGGTAGGGTGAAAAGTTTTTCCTCGATGTTTTTTATCAGTTGCTGATGGTTACCGCCCGGCAAATCTGTACGGCCAATGCTGTTACGGAACAATACATCGCCACCGATTACTATTTTAGATTCTTTGTCGTAAAAGCATAGGTGAGCAGGAGAGTGGCCCGGGGCAAATATTAAATCTAAAGTGGTATTACCAAATTTAACCTGGCCGCTTTCGGGTAGGTAAGTATCTGGTTTGGGCGAAAGATCGTACCTGATGCCCGATTCTTGTGCCCAGTTAACCATGGCATCCATCACAAATTGTTCGCCTTCGTGGAACTTCGGTTTAAGGCCGTATTGCTCGAAAATGAATTTATTACCTAATATATGATCAATATGGCAGTGCGTGTTGAGCAGTAATACCGGTTTCAGGTTATTATTCCGGATGAAATTGACCACTACATTTTGCTCGGCACCGGTTTCCATTCCCGGGTCGATGATGGCACATTCGCCGCTTTCATCGTAGAGCAGATAGGTATTTTCCTGGTATGGGTTATTGGTAAATGATTTTACTGTAGACATAAGATTATTTCGGATTTCGGATGTTCGATTTCGGATTTGGTCAAATTTACAATTCTAATTTGCATTCTCGAGACAGGATCTCCGTGTGTTAAATCCGAAATCGAACATCCGAAATCCGATATCACTTCCCTTTCCACTTAAAACTTTTAATCATCACATCCACATCCTTTTTTACAAAATCCAAAACAGGTTGTATCGAATCAAAACGTGGTTCTGAGTTGAAGTATAACGCGCCACGCAGGTAGTTTTTTGTGCTGTCGGTTAAATAAAACTGGGCTGATGATGCTGCGTTACCATCAATGGTATAATAAATGCCATAAACTTTGCGATTGGGGTAGCGGATTACGCCCTCATCTATCGATGTGGCCTTAACCGTATGTTTAAATGCAAAAGTGCGGGCATCTTCTACCAATTCATTAAATACTTTTTTAGATGTTACCGGTTGATAGCTTAAATGTAGCGTGCCTTTAAAATCAGGAAATTGCATATTAAGCCAGCATGGTTTTGCACCGCGCGATAAATCTGGTTCCAGCTTGGCATACTTGGGGTAGGTGAAGCTAATGGGGCAACCACCGGTATATTCCTGGTATTCTTTTTTAGGGAATTTGATACGGTAAAAGCCACGCGGTTTGGGCGAATAATCATGATTATTACCACATCCAACTATAAACAATACAGCAATGCAAAGTAATTTAATGCCTACGGGTGCAGTGCTTTTGAATTCCATATTTCCCATGATTTTTCTGCCTGCAATACTAACATTTCATATCCATTTTTTATGGCTGCTCCCTGGTCTATCCCGTTTTTTAGAAATTTGGTGACTGCGGGGTTATAAATCAGGTCGTACAGTAAGTGGCTTTGGCCTATGTATTGGTAGGGTATGGGCGGGCAGGCATCCACGTCGGGGCTGGTGCCAACTGGGGTAGTGTTGATAATGAGTTTGTGCGATTGCACCTGCTCGTCAGTTAACTCTTCAAATAAAATTCTTCCGGGGGCCGGTTTACGGGTTACTGTAATAAAGGGAATATTTAATTTGCGTAATACAAACTTAACGGCCTTAGCGGCGCCACCATCACCCAGTATCATGGCTTTATCATGGGCCGATGTAAGTAATGGTTTTAATGAAGCTTCGAAGCCATATGCATCGGTATTAAAACCTTCGAGCATAAAGTTTTTGCCTTCAATGCCCAACTCTCCGGTTAGGGCTGCGGTTACGGGGCTTTCTTTTGCTATGCGGATACAGTTTACAGCGCCAATTTCTTTGGCCTCTACACTAACCCAATCCAAATATTTCATTACCTCTACCTTATGGGGTATGGTAACGTTAAGGCCGCATAGGGTAGAATGCTTATTTAACAGTTCATCAAAATCGCCCAATGATTCGAGCGGATGAACGTCATATCTAACATCCTCAATTTTTTCCAGCGCAAATTTGTCTGTGAAAAACTTCTGCGAGAACGAATGCGAAAGCGGGTAGCCAATAATCCCGTATGTTTTCATATAATCAATACTTTTAAGCCTGGAGCTATAGCGGTAAAGATAAAGATTACGCACTAATGTTCACGGATTAGAACGAATTACACGCGCGGAAGTTTAGAGGCAGCGCTAAATTTTCGAATAGTGCTGAAATACACGAATTTTACGGAAACTGATCAATTCGTGTAATTCGCATTAATTAGTGAATATTCGTGTCTATAAATTAATGAAATGGTCGAATGTGTCGCTTCTGATGCCTAAGCGTAATGTTTCCAGTGGGATCACATCATTAGTAGCAATGTTGCCCAGGTTTACGTTAGCGCCTAACAGTTTAATGAACCATACCTGCTGTGCTTTTTGCGGAGCCTCCCAGATAATGGTATCCTGCGGAATTTTAGTCAGAATTTCATCAACCAAGCCCTGGCGCACTTCGCCCGAATCGCGGTAAATGCCTACGTTACCACTTTCGCGCGCCTCGGCAATTACTTTCCATGAACCGGCTTGTAATTCAGCTTCCATTAACTGAATCCATTTATATGGAGCAAAGATCTTGGTAACATCCTTAGATCCAACTTCTGATATTACAGTTACCTGTTTTTTTAACTTGCTGATGTATTCGCATTTTTCATCATGAGGTATGGTGATAGAACCATCGGATACCTCGCAGTGCTCCATTTTATAACGATCGAGCGTGCGGCAAAAATCGTCATACTGGCCGCGGATAATAAAGGCCTCAAACAAAGTACCGCCGAAATAAACAGGGATACCTGCATCGCGGTATAGCTTCAACTTCTCATCAAGGTTAGGGGTAACAAATGATGTAGCCCAGCCCAGTTTAACAATGTCGGTATAGGCACCGCTTACCTCAATAAAATCTTCAACCTGGCGTAAGCTAAGCCCTTTATCCATCATCATGGTCATCCCGCTCTGTCTTGGTTTCGCTGTGCGTTCGGGTAAATTATTTAAGTGGTAATTCATCTGTTAAATATTGTAGTTATAAGCTATAACAAAAAGTACTATCGCCGCAAAGGTCATAAAAAAAACCAAACCTTAAAACAGGTTTGGTTTTTTAATATACTGATGACAATTAATTCATATACCGGGCAATGATGTCGACTATGATCTTATTCTTTTGCAGCTGAGGCAAATAGTCAAACAAAATGTAATGTTTCTCAGGGTCGGTGGTCAGGGCTGTTTCCAGCTGTGCCAGCGCCTCATTATACTCGCCTTTGGCAAACAGGTATGCTACTATGCGGTAGTATAGCTCCGCTGCTTCGGGGTTGTTTTTAATCGCCTGCGACATTACCTCAATGGCATCAACCAAACGCTCCTGCTCATATAGGATGGATGAATAATCCAACCAGGCATCCACATCGAGCGGGTTCATTTCAACCACTTTCTCATAAGCCTCTTCTGCCTTATCCATATGGCCAAGCTTGTATTCGGCATCGGCAATGGCAAACCAGTAATCGGGGTTAAGGGCATCAATATCCAGCGCTTTTTTGTAAAAGTGCAGGGCTTCGAAATAACGCTCTTCAAAATCCAGGGTTACACCAATACCAAACCAGGCATCAGCGAGTTTAGGATCAAGCCTAACCGATTTTTTGTAGAAAGAACGGGCTTCGTCCATCTGCTCCAGCTTTTCATAGCACTCGCCAATGGCGCAATAAGTATCGCCGTTAGGTTGCTCGTACTCAAAAGTCTGGCGGTATACTTCAATCGCCTCGGCAAATTTTTCGAGGTTAACCAAAGCATTACCTTTATTAAAGTAGGCCGATGCAAAGCTGTCCTTAATTAGTATAGCATAATCGTAAGCGTCGATCGCTTTTTCAAACAAGCCAAGCTTGGTATAGGCGTTGCCTAAGTTATACCAGGCAGCGTAGCTGTAAGGTTCGTTATCGATATACTGCATGTAAAACTGCACGCTCTCTTGCTGGTTATCCATTACATCGTAACAGAAAGCCAGTTCGTAAAGGGCATCCTGGTTTTCCATGTTATGCTGCAAGCAACGTTTCAGGTAACTGATGGCGCTTTCATAATCGCCCATGTTTTGGTAAACGTAGGCAATGTGCAATAGTATATCGTCTTTCTCTTCGGCCATATCAAGGGCCTTTTCATAGTTCTCGAGCGCCTCGTTAAAACGCTCCATATTTTCATACAGGTTACCCCTGATGATATAAATATCAGCTTCTGATGCTTCCAGCATTTCGGCTTTATCCAACGCGCTAAATGCTTCGCTCATGCGGTTGGTTACTACCAACAACTGTGCCTGTTTAATTAAAAAGATAGCTGCGAAGGGGTGCTGGTTGCGGGCGTATTCTACTACCTGTAAAGCCTTTGCCGGATCGTTCTTCTCTATATAATAATCAATAATATTTTCAAAGGCCTGTGCATCGAAAAAGTACTGATCTTGGTTGCGGATCATTTCCTCGTATCTCTCAACGGAAAACTTAGGATCCTCGGTAAAACCGAATTCAAATTCTTCTTCCATCCGATAGGTTTTAATACTAAGACTGGCAATATCATAAAAAGTGACATCTGATTTCACTTTTCAGCAATTAAATTACAATTATAAGACCCTAATAAAACAATTTAGTTTTCAACATATAAACGTTTTCAACATCTATTTTTAGTAAGTGGTTGATATTAAGCAGCTATTTATTACGTTAATAACATATAAATTAACTAACATATAGGATGCCTGAGGCAGATGTTTACCTTTGAAGAAAATTATTGTTATGGTTGATATCGCAGCAGTTCTTAGTCATTTTAATATAAATATAAACGAAGCAAACCCTGCTTTTAGTACAGGTGCTACCTGGGGCAGCAGCGAGGTGACGTTTATAAAGGATATTATTTCGCCGGTTGACGGTAAAAAAATAGCCGCCGTTACTATGGCTACTTCTGCAGATTATAACCGTGTTGCTGATAAAGCAACCGATGCCTTTAAACAATGGCGAACCCTGCCAGCCCCAAAGCGTGGAGAAATAGTTAGACAAATTGGCCAAGCTTTACGCGAAAACAAAGACCAGTTAGGCAAGCTCGTATCCTACGAAATGGGTAAAAGCCTGCAAGAGGGCTGGGGCGAAGTGCAGGAAATGATTGATATCTGCGATTTTGCCGTAGGGCTAAGCCGCCAGTTATATGGCAACACCATGGCTTCTGAAAGGGCTAACCACCGCATGTACGACCAATATCATCCCTTGGGTGTGGTGGGAATTATCTCGGCCTTTAACTTTCCGGTTGCGGTTTGGAGTTGGAACGCGATGCTGGCCTGGATCTGCGGTAATGTATGCATCTGGAAACCATCAGAAAAAACACCTTTAACAGCAATTGCCTGTCAATCTATCGTTCAACAAGTTTTTGCTAAGAATAATATAGCCGAAGGCGTATCGTGCTTAATAATCGGAGACCGCGTAATTGGTGAGCAAATGGCTGCCGATCCGCGTATAGCACTGGTATCTGCCACTGGATCAACCCGCATGGGTAAGGCCGTAGCTGTAACGGTTGCGCAGCGTTTGGGTAAATATCTGTTGGAACTGGGCGGTAATAATGCTGTTATTATCAGTCAGGATGCTAATATGGAGATTGCCTTAGTTGGCGCTGTGTTTGGTGCCGTAGGTACTGCAGGCCAGCGTTGCACTACAACCCGCCGGTTGATCATCCACCAAAATATTTACGAAGCTTTTAAGCAGAAATTAGTGAGCGCTTATGCACAGGTAAGAATTGGTAACCCATTAGATGAGCATAACCACATGGGCCCGTTGATTGATCATGATGCAGTAAATGCCTATCTGGCATCTATCGAAGCATGTAAAGCACAAGGCGGTAAGTTTATTGTAGAAGGCGGTGTGTTAACAGGTGATGACTATGCATCAGGCTGTTATGTTAAACCGTGCATTGCAGAGGTTGAAAATTACTTCGAAATTGTGCAGCACGAAACTTTTGCACCAATACTATATCTTATAAAATACGATACCATTGATGAAGCTATTGAACTGCAAAATGCAGTGCCTCAGGGGCTATCATCATCTATCATAACCAATAATTTGCGCGAGGCTGAACAATTTTTGTCCTTTGCGGGTTCTGACTGTGGTATAGCTAATGTTAACATCGGCACATCTGGTGCCGAAATAGGCGGCGCTTTTGGGGGTGAGAAAGAAACCGGCGGAGGCCGTGAGTCGGGCTCTGATGCATGGAAAGCTTATATGCGCCGCCAAACCAATACCATAAACTACTCTGCCGATTTACCACTGGCCCAGGGAATAAAATTTGATCTGTAGACCTATTATTATATTTTTTAATGAAGTTTTTTTCTAAGCGTGTTACCGGAATTATTATTTGCTCGAGTTTATTAACGTGTTTTTCTGCCGGTGCACAAAGCCGGGTTGCCGATACCCCGGTGCCTCCCAACTGGTTTGCCCTTGATGCCAAAGCTGATGGTTATTATGGTATCAGCTTAAACCAGGCCTACCAATTTTTAAAAGGCAAAAAAAGCAAAACGGTTGTAGTGACTACGATTGACAGCGGAATTGATACGGCGCAGAAAGATCTTCAACCTATATTGTGGACCAATATCAAAGAGAAAAAAGGCAACGGTAAAGACGATGATAAAAACGGTTTTATTGACGATATACACGGCTGGAACTTTATAGGCGGCCCCGATGGTAAATGCGATTGCAAAGAAACATCTGAAGAGGTGCGCGAGTATGAGCGCCTGAAACCTAAATATTTTACCGCCACGGCATCAACCGCTACGAATAAAAAGGAATATACCTACTGGCTGCATGTAAAGCATCTGCGCGATTCGACTGTGAGCAAAGCAGATTCTGAATTAAAACAATTGACCCCGATTATGAGCGCCCTGGTTGAAACCAGCGCCATGGTAAAACGGGTATTAAATTTAAAAGGCGACCAAAGCTTTACCCTGGCTGATGTTAACCGCATTAAAGCCACCAATGATACCCTGCGCGATATTAAGTATATGTGGACAACCACGCTATCTGCCGGAGGCGACAATGCCAACAACGTAAAGATTTTAAAGGATTATACTGATTACGTAACCAAGCTTAACAACGATGTAAACCCCGATCTGGATATGCGTAAGCGTACCGTTGGCGATAACCCGGATATATTGAATGATAAGCCTTACGGCAATAACCAGCTTAAAATGGACCAATCTTTCCACGGTACTATGGTAGCCGGGTTTATTGGTGCTGTGCGTGGCAATGGTTATGGTATTGATGGCGTGGCCGATAATGTGCGCATCATGTCTGTAGTAGCTTCGCCTGATGGTGATGAGTATGATAAGGATGTGGCTAACGCCATTTATTATGCGGTAAATAACGGTGCCAAGATCATCAATATGAGTTTCGGTAAAAAGCTATCGCCACATAAGCATTGGGTTGATGCCGCCTTTAAATATGCTGCTGCACATGATGTATTGTTGGTATTAGCATCCGGTAACGATAGCCAGGATGTGGACGATAACCAGGATTTCCCTAATGATACTTTTGCAGATGGTTCGGCTACAGATGCTGATAATGTGATTAACGTAGGTGCATCGGGCATGAAATCCGACGATGCCTTAGCTGCTGATTTTAGCAACTATGGCAAAAAGAATGTGGATGTGTTTGCACCGGGTGTGCAGGTAACATCAGTAACCGTAAATGCTGAAAAGGAAACCGAAGACGGCACCAGTTTTTCATCACCAATCACTGCAGGCGTAGCTGCATTAGTATTGGAGTACTTCCCCGACCTGAGCGCCCGCCAGTTGAAACAGGTGATTTTGCAATCAGCACATCCTTTAAATGGTGTAATGGTTAACAAACCAGGCACTAAAGATCGTGTTGATTTTACTACATTGAGCAAAAGCGGCGGTATTGTAAATGCTTATGAAGCAGTACAAATTGCTTCGAAATTGAAGGGTGAAAGAAAATAAAGCTAAAATAAAATGTCATATCACTTTAGAGACACAATAACTTGTGTCTCTTTTTTATATAGAAACTACTAGGTGCACCTTTTTAATTAAATATTTTCCTAAAAATTAGACAATATGAAACTTTACGATATTTAATGTCGTAAAAAGCTTACAGTTAAGAATAAAATTCCAGATTAAGATATTTTGACGGTTGGATAAGAGCGTCCATAAAAAGGTTATAAATAAAAAGCCCCCCAGTCTTGCACCGGGGGACTTTCAACCTAAACCTTATCACAATTAAACCGGCAAGTTTGCCAGTTCGCATAAAGTAATACAATTACTGTACCAAAGTTATTGTGTCGGCATAACACGTCCCTTTTATGTCAAACGCCCCCTAATTTTGTCAGGAGGCGTTGTTGTGAAATTTCATTACAATGTGATGGTAGAATTTTATACACAAACTGTTTACAAAGTTGTACACTGGTGTATACATTTCTCTAACATTGGCTTAAAGTTGGCGTGCTGCACGTTGCTTGCGCAGGTATGCGTCAAAGAAAAATAAGCCAAATACCACATCAAAAAATATAAACGCTTTTAATACTGGGGTACTTCTTAAAATATTTTTGTTAGGCAGGCTTACAGGGAGTTTAACATCCGGCAAATTAAAACTGGCCGCATGGCTGCTCCCGGCACTCCAGTTAATGGTAAATAGCGCATATATAAATACCGATGCAATAATAAATGCAAATACACCAAACAGGCCGCGTATAATATTTTTGTTGATTGATGCCTTAAGCGGCACCATGGCTTCTTCGGTACGTATGGCTTCCATTACACGGTAAGTGAATGCCATAGGCGGCTCTTCAAGCTCTATGCTGGCAAACTCGGCGTTAAGGGCCAATAGCTCTTCGTACTGGTGGCGATACTCCTCGTCGGTTTCAATTAACACATTAATGGCCTGTTGCTCCTGGGGAGTGCTGGTGCCATCAATATAATTCCAAAGTTGTTCTTCTATGCTGTTCATATCAGTTCTTTAGCTTCGTGTTTTAACAGCTTCTCTAATTTCTCTTTCAAACGCTGCCTGGCCCTAAATAGTTTAACTTTAACGGTATTGGCCTCCATACCTAAAGTTTCGGCAATTTCTTCGAGCGACTGTTCGCCGTTATAAAACAACGTAATTATGGTTGCATCATCGGGCAGCAGCTGCGATATAGCCTGGTTAACATAAAACGTCCTCGACTTTTTCTCGGCGAGGTTGTTCTCAAAACTGCCATGCTCTTCAACCTGAAGATACACATTCTCATCGTCGATAGAGGTGGTATCTACCCGCTTTTTACGCAAAAATGTCATGGCGGTGGTATATACAATACTATAAAGCCAGGTACTGAATTTTGATTGCTGCTGAAAACTTGATAGCGACTTGTATGCTTTTACGAAGCAATCCTGTGCAATCTCCTCTGCATCCTCGCGGCTTTTGGCAAAACGCATGGCCAGCGTAAATACAAAACGCTGATGGCGTTTTATAAGGTCGGCGTAGGCTGCCTGGTTGCCACCAAGTGTCTGTTCAATCAATTCTATATCCGAAAGCTTGCTTTGCATTGTATATGAACTCTGACTACTGCTTTTGTATTGAGGTTACAGGTGAATGTATATTTTTTATGTTGGTTAATCTATGGTTGTTTCTAGCGGTACTTATATTATGTATAGGTTAATCAATATAGTATTAGTACTGGTAACACATGTTTAAGAATATTTTATGAAGATAAGCTTATATCTATAGTTATAAAATATGAGTATTATGAATAAGCAGAGTTTGATTAGTCAGAATTTAACTTAATAGTAAGATCTTGGCGCTTGACTCTCGGTTCTTGTTTCTCTCACATGGGCGTTGCCTTCGGCCCGGGCTTTACGCTCATACGCGCACAGGCCTTAGGCGCGCGGCCGGTATCCGCTTCAATCCCTAACGCGGGCTGTTGCTAATGATCTTGTTTCCTGTTTCTTGGCTCTTGTCTCTAATTCTTAAAATAATTTACAAAAAGGTGTAACCTGTTTAAAAAGCGTGTGGTCATAGACTACAAATACGCCAATAGCGGTGTATGTGAAACAAACAAAAATTAATAAACTAAAATATAAAACATCATGGAAGGTCCAGAAATATTAATCCCGATCGTAATACCAACAGTAGCATTTTTAACAATCTTTGGTATCGTTTATTTGTACAAACGTGAGCGCATGGCTATGATAGAGCGTGGCATGGACCCTCGCCGTTACAAGGCACAATCAGCTCCATTTCAAAACCTTAAGTGGGGCTTATTGCTAATAGGTTCAGGTTTGGGTTTGTTTATAGCCTACATTTTAGATCGTACCGCCTTTGGGAACGACAGTGATAACGAAGCCATATATTTTTCACTTATCGCTGTATTCGGAGGCTTAGGTTTATTTGCTTCTTATCTTATTGAGAAAAAAGAAACAGCTGCCGAAACGCACAGAAAAGAAGACTATAAGATAGAAGAATGAAAGATTCGATATTGTAGTGTTGAAAAGCCTTCCGGTTTCCGGGAGGCTTTTTTGTTGGGCGTTGCAAACGCCGGGAAGTATGGATCACACGTTGCAAACGCGCGCAAGAATTAACCGCCGTCATCCTGAGTTATAAAATCCGGGGCCTCTAAGGGTGCAATGACATGTTTGAAAATCAGCCACTTAATAAACATGTCATGGGTAACTT
>CAHJXH010000172.1 GCA_903644075.1 Sphingobacteriaceae bacterium
GTGATCTCGGTTTCTATAGAAAGTAACAACCACAAGCATTTGCAGAATGTGCTTGATCAAAATATTCAGCTCATTCAGTTTGACCGTGTGGCCGACGAACTGGAAACCCTGAAAGTAATTAACGATAACGAGCAAGCCTCTTTTGAAGCCGTAGATCATATGATTGAGCAGGGCTACAAACGTATTGCCCTGCTGGAAGGACCGCAAAATGTAGATATATTCCGTCAGCGTAAAAAAGGCTATTTGCAGGCATTAGCCAAGCATAACCTCCCCGTAGTTGAAGAACTTATTGTAGAAAATACCTGGACCAAAGAACTCGGTGCAAAAGGAACCCGCCAGCTGTTAAGCCTGCCAGAGCCACCTGATGCTATATTTGCCTCCGTATCCGATTTCTCTGCTCTGGGTGTGCTTGAGGTTGCCACGGCGATGGATATCAAGGTGCCATCACAACTGGGCATCTGCGGCTACTCTAATGAGGATTTTACCGAAATTACCAGTCCGTCAATTACTACCATAGATCAGTTTAGCTTTTATATGGGTAAAACTATTGCTAACCTGTATTTCCAGGAGTTAGAGAATAATGATACGGTTGTGGTACCGAAAATCATTAGCATTAAGCCAAAGTTGATTATCAGGTCATCGACGATGAAGAAAAAGAAATAAAAGAGAGTTAAGAAATAAGAATCAAGATAGGAAACACCGTTCCGGTTTTGTCACACCGCTGTCGCAAGTTTAGAGGAGCGTAACTTGTGACTTACCTTATGGAAACTTTCAGCTTCCATAAGGTAAAAACTTTCATCAGTACTACCACAAGTTAAACTTGCGGTAGCTGAATTATACATACTATTTCGGTGGCAGCGTATTCATATTCTCCGGCGGGCCAAGGTAACTTGGTTTAAGTCCCCCGGTATCTATAACCAAATGCTGTAAAACAACTGCGGGGTCAACCATCCAGTATTTGAGGGTATGCTCACCAGCCTTGGTAATATGATGTTTGGTAACCAATTTTCTGATATTATCGCTTACTGCCATGCCCCACTCCTTGCTGTCTACTTTGGTACTGATGTCCACTAATTGCGGCTCCTCATTGTCAATAGAAACTGCATAGTACAAGCCGTCTTTATTTCTAAAATCCAGGGAAGGCGAGATGTAAGCGGTAACGGCTATAGTACCTGTATCTTTTAAACTAATGTTATATTCAAGGCGGGGACTGTTTGCCATTGGTTTTACCCTTGCCGCTGTTACAGGCCACGGTGTTATGCCAGATAACGTGTTACCGTAATGAGGTATAATCTTCCATGTAATTCCCTGCCCCGTTACTGCTTTATTATAATGCTCGCCCTCTATGGCTATATAGCCACTGTATTGCTTTAACTCCCTGTCAGAAAGCGCAGGATTGGGCTGATTAGTTTTAGCGCTATCGGGATTAATTTCTGCAACCTCGGGCATTTTATCAACGTTTGGTTGCTGCCAATAGGTATAGCCGATATGTGTTTGATCCATCATGTGGCTCCATTTGCCATTGGCCAGGGTATCATTGTAATAACGCGAAATCTGTTTGTCTTTCGCAAAGAGTTCCCTTACGCGGGCGGCAGCAGTATTTGCTGCGGCGTTTTTTTGCTTCAGGTAGTACTTATTTTTTGCTGCTTCGAAATAAAGCTCATTCAAATTAGCGCATGCCTGTACAGGATGCAGTACCAATTCATAGAATGCGTCCTTATATTTAGGATCAAGAACTTTGGCCAGTTTTTCGGCCTCATCTTTCAACCCATTGTAATCTGATACAACTCCGGCAAACTCATTATAATTAATTAAACTGTACGTTTTCTCATCCAGCAACTCCGGTTTGCGACGGCCGTTATATTTGGTATATAAAGTCAATATTTTGGCAATTTCTTCGGCATGTTCTTTCCCGAATTGCTGCGTTACCCAATCCTCTGTGTACTGTTGTAATTTTTCTGCCGGCCATTTATCAGGGTTCCAGGCATAGTCTAAAAAGAAACTGATAGGGAACTCCATTGGCTTCAGATCACCCACATTTACAACCCAGATCTGGCGGGCGTTGTACTCGTAAGCCAGGTGCATTTGCTCCCATGTTTTAGAGATGGGGTTTGTGTTGAGCCATTTGTAATTACGCGGGCCGCCTACATAATCAAAGTGGTAATAGATACCATAGCCGCCTTTACGAGGCTTTTCTGTCAGACTTGGCAGCTTACGGATATTGCCCCAGTTATCATCGCAAAGCAAAAGTGTAATATCATCGGGCACGCGCATACCTTTATCGTAGTAAGCCTGCACTTCTTTATATAGCGCCCACATTTGCGGCGTTTGCGAGGCATCTTTCCCGGTAACATCAGTAATAATTTTACGCTGATCTTTTACAATACCTTCCAGCAGGGCTATGTTGCTGCCTTCGGTCATGGGCATATCGCCATCGCCGCGCATACCTACGGTTACAATGGTTTCTTTGGTGCCCATATTCTCTATGCCTTTCCGCCAGAAATCCTGCAATACGTCTTTGTTTTTCTCGTAGTTCCACTCCCCTTTTCCGTAGCGTTTCCACTCCTGTTGAGCACGGTCCATGGGTTCGTGGTGCGAGGTTCCCATTACTACGCCATATTCATCTGCCAGTACAGGGTTCAGTTTATCATCATCATTAAAAGCATTACCCCACATGGCAGGCCACAGGTAATTGCCCTTAAGGCGCAGGATAAGCTCGAACATTTTCTCATACATTTTGTGTTTTACACCGCCGAATTTCTCTTTAGTCCAGCCCGAAAAAGCTGGTGCTTCATCATTTATAAAGATTCCACGATACTTTACGGCAGGCGTTCCATCTGTATGCCTGCCCGGCATTACATATAAGTTTTTTTGCTCTTTAACAGGCACGTCCGCCCACCAATACCAGGGCGAAACACCAATCTGGGCCGATAGATCATATACTCCGAAGATAGTCCCACGTTTATCACTTCCCGTAATTACTAAGGCCTGATCCACACCCGGGAAAGGTTTCTGCACCACCTGGATCAAATAAGTTTCCCATTTACCTGCAATGTCCTTTACGTTCAGCTTATTTTCTTTTACCAGTTGATCAATCTTAGGGTTTTTACCCAGTGTACCAATCAGCACTATTTGCTTTAATCCTTTTGTTTCGGTTACCAAAGCCGGGCCTGAATGAGTAACCGAACGCACATCGCCCATCAAACTGTTTACTGCACGTTTTACACCATGGAATTCATTATCCCCGGTATAAATCGGCGCCGCTTTATCATTGGCTGATAATGCAAAATACCCAATACCATTTTTATTTGCGACGTAAGATTGATGGCCCGGAGCCTGCGCATTAACTTGTAATGAACCTGCAACGGCAATGGCCAAAAGGAAAAGATGTTTAATAAGCTTCATGTTTGTAATAATTAAAACGACACTACGCTTTGATAAGCTTTTTTAGGTTGAAGATTTTGGTCGAACAATAGTGGATAGTTCTTTCTGCCCTTTACCGGGTATTCGTCAAGCCAGGTGTGCTTGTCGGATACATTCCAGAAGGTAATACCCGAAATCACATTTTTATATTGACGAAATACCTTGAATACCATCGCATATTGATCGGCTTGTTTTTGCTCTGCCTCCGCGGTATAAGTATCAGATTCCCCCGGTCTTAAATCACGTCGGTTTTTCTCCCATGGATAAACCGACATATCCAGTTCTGTGATCTGCACTTTCAGGCCAAGCGATGAAAACCGCTCAATCGTAGCGATCAAATCTTTTTGGGTTGGTTCATCTAGCGACCAGTGCGCCTGCAAGCCAATTGCATTGATAGGCACTTTAGCCTCAATTAATTTCTTTAACAGTTTATAAACCCGTTCCCGTTTTTCAGGGCGCTCGGTATTGTAATCATTGTAAAATAATACAGCTTTAGGATCAGCCTCATGTGCATATTCAAAAGCCTTAAAGATAAAATCCTCCCCGCAGATTTGGTACCATAATGAATTACGTAAAAACTTCGTGCTGTCATCATCAATGGCTTCATTCACTACATCCCAGGCATATATTTTGCCCTTATAGCGGTTTACCACGGTAAAAATGTGGTCCTTTAATCTTTTCAGCAGTACCTCTTTAGTTACCAGTTTTCCTTGCTGATCATAAAATAACCACTTCGGTGTTTGCTCGTGCCAGCACAAGTTATGACCACGTACACGGATACCATGTGCCTGCGCAAACGCCACTATCGAATCCGCATCTTTCCAGTTATAGCGGTTTTCTTCGGGATGTATCGGTCCCATTTTCATGGCGTTCTCTGGGGTAATGCTGTTAAACTCTTTCAGTATAAAAGCTGATTCCTTTGGATCTTTGATATTATAAGGCGATACAGCCACCCCTATCGGGAAATATTTGCTGTAATAATCCTTTAATCCTTTTGATGAATTTACTTGCTGTGCAATGGCCTTAAAACCAAGTGGCAACAGCACCATCAATAAAAGCCCTTTTGATAATCTCATCTACAAAATTTTAGCACTACATAAATGCCCGGTTTTAGCCGGGCATTTAAACTTATCAATTAATTTTCCCAAAACATCGGGGAACCACCCCCAAAGATCTTTTTTAATTATAATTAGAAACCAGGGTTTTGTGCAATTGGAGTACCCTGTGTAACCAGGTTAATCTCTGTTTGCGGTATTGGCCTCAGTGTCATAAAAGGTTGAATGTTTGGCCCGGCTTCGGCATTGTATTTTTGCACACGGCTTACTAATGTTTGTGTACGGGTTAAATCCCACCATCTTATTGATTCGCCATATAGTTCGCGCACACGCTCATCCAATATGAAATCAAGTGTAACTTGTGCAGGTGTGATTTGCATATTGGCAATAGCCCCGGCAGGCATGTTACCAGTTCTGAAAGCAGCACGGGTTCTTAACACATTGATCATAGTTGCTGCTGTTGCATTATCATTCATTTTAAATGCAGCTTCGGCAGCGATCAAATAAATTTCAGAAAAACGGAACAACACAACCGGGCGCGATGATGGATCGTTCACGCTCGGGCGATTCGGGTCATCAAACTTTTTAACCGCAGGGAAAAATGTATTGGTTGTTGGTGCAGCATTAACGCCTGTAGCGGTAGCAGCAATGCTTGGCGGCAATAATATAATCCCTTTAAACGCTGCCCTTTTAGCCGTTCCCGGATCGTAAGGCGGCATCCATATCGCTGTATCTACAGCCACGGTTAGTGTACCTCTTGGCGTGGTAACATTTGCGGTATTGGCAATCCAGGTTGTTTGGAAAGTGTTCCAGTAACGGAAATCATTTGTTTTATCGGCAAAGGCTACGTTATTTACATAATCCACATTAGGGCGCACACGGAAAAACGGACGGCCATTAGGGATGTCGCGGGTCATAACACTGGCACCACCAGTTGCAGGATAATTTGCATTTACCGTAGGATAATTTGGCCTGAAGAAATAAGCCCAGCCATTAATTTTACCACCCGATGCTCCGGCCGAGAAATCGCCGTATTTGGTATCGGTGCTGTGTTCAATGGCAAACAAATCTTCTTTATTGGTTGCATCGTTAGTTGGCGCATAAGCATCGGCATAATTAGCGTACAGATCCACGCCATAAGTAGCCTTGTTAGTGATGAGCGTTTGGGCCGTAGTTAATGCATTCTGAAAGTCTGTTGGCTGTGCAGCGGTAGACCAGCCGCGTGTTAAATATGCTTTTGAAAGCAGGAATAATGCACTCGCCTTGGTAGCAGCATGGCCGGTAAAAGGCGAGCTGTTATCGCCCGGTTTGTTTTGAAGTTCTGCCGAGGCCTCAGTAAGGTCTTTAATAATCTGTGCATACACATCGGCAATAGGCGCACGTGAATCAGTTAGCGTGGCCGTATTGATAAAAGTGGTATGCAATGGCACTGCACCAAAGGTTTGTACCAAATGAAAGTAGTACATAGCCCTTAAAAACTTGGCTTGTGCCAAATAAGCTGTACGTGTGGGTACATCAGAAAACGCAGCCGGGCCGTATTGTAACACCCCATTTAATGTGTTAATATCCTGGTAAGCAATGCTGAATACACCACCCAGTGCATTATATACATCTGATATATTGTTGGTGTAATTTTTATAGGTGGCAAAATCAACACCGCTGGCCGAAGCGCCACCACCGGCTAATGTTTCATCTACCCCCAGATTGGTATAGTATAGAAACCCTTCTGTTCCCCAAAGGTTACGCAAATCTGAATATACACCTGTAATACCACCTATTACCCCACCTGTAGATGCAAGCAAATCGGGCGTAATATTTGCTTTTGGTTGTTGATCTAATACCTTTTTACAGCTGGATACACTTAATGTGCCCAGTGCTGTAAACAGAATAGCTATTTTTTTATATGATTTCATGTCTCTTCTATCTTAATTATTGATGACTAAAACTTTGCATTTACACCTAGTTGGAAAGTGCGGGCAGGCGGGTTACTTAAACCCACGGTAACTGCGCGGCCCAGGGCATCTGTCGAGAAGCTAGAGGCACCTGCAAGCTGGTTACCATAACCGTTTCCTTCCGGATCGATGCCTAAGTGATCTTTAACCAACGGCGAGTAAATGATAAACGGATTGGCACAGGTAGCATACACATGCAGTGAGCTAAAGCCTGCCTTCCTGATTATTTTGCTTGGCACGGTATAACCAAAGTTGATACTACGCATTTTAATAAATGAACCATCGCGGTATTGTAAAGTAGAGGCATAAGTAGGGCCGCTTAAGTTAGCATCAGGGCGAGGGAAATCATTGGTTGGGTTGTTTGGCGTCCAGTAGTTTACCTTAACCTGGTTTACACGGCCCTGGTTAAAGAATGGATAACCGGCCGAGCCTGCATCTGCACCCAGGTAGGTAACTGCCACTTTTTGACCCATACGGGCAAATGCTACAAACGACAGATCGAAGTTTTTGTAAGTAAATTTATTGGTAAAACCTGCAGTATAGTTAGGCTGATAGCTGCCTAATATTTGCAAATCACTTGCGTTAATTTTGCCATCACCATTCAAATCCTGAACTTTGATCTGGCCTGGTTTCTGGCCATAAACAGCTGCTTGTGCTGCCTCACTGGTTTGCCAGATACCTATTTTTTTGTAATCATAAATTACGTTGAATGGCTGCCCTACAAACCATCCGTTGGTTACATCAGACTTTAAGTTATCATGTAATGATACGATTGAGCTTCTGGCAAATGCGATGTTAAAATCGGTTGTCCAGCCAAAGCCACCTGCGTTTCTGATGTTGATACTGCTTAACGAAATTTCCAGACCTTCGCCTTTAGAGTTACCGGCATTAACCGTAGTAGAACCTGCACCGTTACTTGGCGGCAAGGATTCTACCTGTAACACATCGTAGGTTTTTTGTTTGTAAACATCAACCGAACCGGTAAGGCGGCTATTAAACAAACCAAAGTCGACCCCTAAGTTATAGTTATTGGTATGCTCAAATTTTAATGAACTGGCCAGGTTAGTTACCAGGTAACCATTTTGGCCGGTTGAGCCAAAGTTGTAAGCATTGCTGCTTAGGTTACCCAAAATTTGGTAAGGCGCAACGTTCTGATCGGCAGTTACACCGTAGCCTGCCCTTAACTTCAACGAGTTTATAAAGGTTAAATTCTTCATGAATTTTTCCTGATCGATATTCCATCCCAAAGCAAATGCAGGGTAGGTATAATACTGATGCTTAGGATCTAATACCGATGAACCATCACTACGCACAGTAGCTGTTAACAGGTATTTGCCTTCAAATGCATAGTTTACACGTGCCATGTAAGATATTAAACCCCTATCGGCATAGTTGGGCTGATTGGTAGACGAAAAGTTAACCTGGTTAGCCAGGAAAAGGTTATAGCTCTGGATATAATCGGCAGGCGAACCTGTTCCGTACACCTGTAAGCCCTGGCTATGATCTTTCTCGGTACTATATAAACCGGTAAAGGTAATGTGGTGTTTCTGACCGAAAGTTTTATCATAAGTCAGGATGTTTTCAAGCAACCAGGTATAGTTCTCAGAATTGGCAACACTTTCTGATGTTTGTGTTGGCGAAGTTGCTGTATTATATAAAGTACTTACAGGCAAATAGTTATTACCCTGGTTTTGGCCATAGGTTAAAGCAGCATTGAAACGATATTTTAATCCGTCGATAATTTTAACCTCGCCATAAATGGTGTTAAAAGAGTATAATTTCCTGTTTACGTTCTGAATGTATTGGTTACGAATAGTTAAAGGGTTAATACGGTTTGGCTGATCTACCGAACCTGTCATTGGGAACACGTTAACAGAACCATCTGCATTATAAGGAGAAGTAAGCGGGCTTATAGCTACCGTGTTGTATAACGGAGATAAATTTGCACCATCAGTATGGGTTAGGGTTTGAAAAGTGGTTATCCCAACTTTAATACGATCGCTTACAGTGTGATCAATTGCAGCGCGTAATGATCCGCGGTCGAAATCCTGACCATATTGGATACCTTGCTCTTTATGATAGCCTGTGCTGATTGCAAATTGAGTTGATTCATTACCACCCGATATATTTAATTGATTATCTGTAGTAAAACCATTTCTGTAAATTAGTTTTTGCCAATCTGTACTGGTACCATTTGCAATGCCGGCAAGCTCGGCAGTGGTAAACGGATAAGCTGTTGAGTTTGGCGAACTTCCTGAATTACCTGCAATAGACTGGTTTTTAAAGTCAGTATACTGTGCACCATTCATAACAGGATATTCGTCGGTAATATGGCTTACACCATAATACCCATCGTAACTTACTATAGCTTTACCGGTACGGCCTCTTTTGGTAGTGATGATAATTACACCGCCAGACGCTCTTGAACCATAAATGGCTGCAGCTGATGCATCTTTTAAAACATCGATGCTGGCAATATCATCCTGGTTAATATCATTTAAGCTACCACCTATAAACGGGATACCATCTACAACAAATAATGGCCCGTTTTGGTTATTGGCATTGCTGTTTGAGGTTGCAAATGAACGCTCGCCACGTAAACGGATCTGGCCTACTGCGCCGGGAGCACTGCTGGTACTGGTTATATCCAAACCTGCAATACGGCCCTTGAGCTGATCGCCAATATTTGATGCAGGCACTTCTTGTAAGCTTGCAGAATTGATAGAAGCAACCGAACCGGTAACATCCTTTTTGCGTTGCGTACCGTATCCTACCACCACTACATCATTTAAGCTGCGGCTGCTTTGTGATAATTTAATCTGCAGATTGGCGCTCTGGGCATTAACAGGCATTTCCTGATCTACATAACCTATATAGGTTATTAGTAAAGCAGTTTCGTTATCAGGAACATTAATAGAGAATTTACCATTTGCATCTGTACTGGTAGTAAGCCTACCTGACTTCAGCTTTACAGTAGCGCCGATAAGCGGGGAATTTTTCTCGTCCAATATCGTTCCGGTTACTTTTCTGGACTGAGCATAGAGTGATAATGAACACAAGCTCATACATATAAGTATAAGCATTGCCTTCATGCAGTTTTTGAGTAATTGTCTTTTCATAATTTATAGTTTGGGTTTAGAGGCGTATATTTTTTCAACATCTGGTTGAGCACCAAATCGTAGAGCCATTCAAACAATCCCTGTTTCCTGGCATAATGCATCATCGATCAAGTAACTTTTTTCATGAGCTCTTCAATTTAGTTTCGGGATTCCCCGGTTTAAAAAGACCTGCCGAAATAACTTCGGACGAATAATTGGTATTCTGTGTAATTGGTTAATGTAAAACTATCATAAAATACAATCGATTGCATAAACAAAATACGATTTATGAATAATTTATATAAATAGTATTTATGTAAGATTATATTCTAATTTTATGCAATCAGCATTAAATTATTCTTAATAAAACTGACTAATTATTAATAATAATTCAACAATAATGTTCAATAAATAAGAGTCATTTTAACCAACATAGAGCGTGTATGTGCTAAGTTTTGGTATTTCCATTACACACACTTGTTTGCATTAACTTAACGTAATAAATACACTTATTAAACTCTGAGAAAGGGACTTATAATTGTCAGAAAAACAATAATATTTTTAAATACATCGGATTTTGAATATGGAGATATTATTCAAAAAACAAGTACGGCTATACACCAGTAGTGCATAGCCGTACCATATTAAAAAAACAAATATTATTTACCGGGCAGAAACGGCCTTAGTTTGATGCTCTTTAATATAAGTAGCAGCATCAACCATGGTAGTAACCCAAATGTCTTTTTGGTTTTGCTTAAGGAAATGTAACAGTTTGCTATGGTCGCTTAAACCAACATTAAGGTTATGGCCGCCGCCTACACCGTGAAAAAGGAATACCAATAAGGTATGCGTGCTCATAGCCTTTTTTACCAGATCAATCATATAATCAGCATTTTGACCATTGATGGCGTAGCATTGTACATTATCGAGGTTTACTTCATTGATGCTTTGCATGCCAGACATAACGCCTCGTGCTGCTACAAAATCCTTCTGCAAATAATTGTAGAATAGCGTATCCCCTATTTTAGTATCACCACATGGGTAAGCGAAAGTCCGTTTATCCTTGCCATCAATGGCTTTGAGTAGCGTATTATTAATCCGTGCTTCACTCACAGCACGGGCAACAGTATATTTACTGAGATCCGTAGCGGGAGTAACAAAACCTCGGCCGGGCAAACTGCCGTCGCAGGGATGATATAGGGTATGATTGGCCAGCTCGTGGCCTTTTTTGGCCACCACACGCCATTTAGCCATAGCGTAA
>CAHJXH010000173.1 GCA_903644075.1 Sphingobacteriaceae bacterium
ACAATGTTTATAAAAAAGCCTCGCTAATTTACTAAATACTATCCAACAGGATCAATAAATTTGCGGATGGCCAAAAATGAACAAAAAGACGGAGATAGCAGCGGCAAGCCGGTTAACAATTACATAAAGTTTAGCGGTATTGCCTTTCAAATGGTTGCCATTATTGGCGTAACGACCTTTATTGGGTATAAAATAGATGAGCAAGCCAAACACAGTACCCAATGGGTAACTGCGGTAATGGCACTCGCGGGCGTTTTTATATCTTTGTACCTTGTTATTAAATCGCTGAAAGATTGATCCGCTTAACTATTAATTTTCTCGTATTTTCTTTGTTGATAGCCGCATTGCCATTTTGGGCCGGCTTCACCCATTACAGCGCTATGCTGGTACCTAAGTTCTGGGTATTGTACCTGTTTTATTTTTTGATCACCTACATTGTGTGCAGTGTAGTAGTGCTTGGGCAAAAACAAGGCGACAAACCGGGCGCTCAATTATTCCTGATAGCAACTACTATAAAACTATTAGCGTGTATGATTTTTGCGTTAATATATGTGCGATATATGCCCATAAACGCATCCAGATTTATCATCTGCTTTTTTTATCTATATTTCTTGAATACAGCCTTTGAAATATACACGCTAATAAGTAACTTGCGCATCCAAAATAAAAAGTAAAAATCTCCGCGTAAATGGATTTTAGCCACATTTTGAACTCAAAAAAAATTACTTTAAGCGTTGTTTTAAGCGTTTTTTTGAGTTTACTAGCATGTAAAAGTTTCGCTATACAAAGCGAAAAGGATTCAGTAAACGAGAAAAACGCCAAACAAGAGGCGTTTAATCCTACTACTGCCATATTAGAGCATATTGGTGATTCGCACTACTGGCATGTAGGTGGCGAAATCAAAATTGCTTTACCGGTAATTATTTTTACCGAAAAAGGTATGGAGTCGTTCTCGGCCTCTAAGTTTAATGGTGAAGGTGTTGCCTCAGGCAAATACCACAACTATAAATTAGTTGACGATAAGATCCGTGTAGTAGATACCGATGGTAATGTTGATAAAGAAGCTTCGCATCATATCTACGATTTCTCGATCACCAAAAACGTGGTTGCGTTGTGGATTGCCGGTATATTGCTGCTGATCATCTTCTTCAGCGTAGCATCTGCCTACAAAAAACGTGAAGGCAAAGCGCCGAAAGGTTTACAATCATTCATCGAGCCCATCATTATGTTTGTGCGCGACGAGATTGCCCGCCCTAACATCGGTTACAAATACCAAAAATATATGCCAATATTGTTAACCATATTTTTCTTTATATGGATGAACAATATGTTAGGCCTGGTTCCCCTATTTCCGGGTGGAGCCAACGTAACTGGTAACATATTATTAACATTTGTGCTATCAACAGTAGTATTATTGATTGTTAACTTTAGCGCTAATAAGTACTACTGGAAACACATCTTTATGCCTGATGTACCACTTTGGTTATACCCGATCATGATCCCGGTTGAATTGATCGGTATTATATCTAAGCCTTTCGCTTTAATGATCCGTTTGTATGCTAACATATCTGCAGGTCACATTATCGTGTTAAGCTTAATATCATTGATCTTTATTTTTAAATCGCTGTACATAGCGCCGGTATCAGTAGCATTCGTATTGTTTATGGATGTGCTTGAATTACTGGTTGCGTTTCTGCAGGCGTTTATTTTCACGATGCTTACTGCGCTGTTTATCGGCACCGCGGTTGAGGAGCATCACCATTAATATCGTAAATAATTATACACTATATTTAACTTTTAAATTTTAACAACATGACTGGAAGTATTGCTGCATTAGGTGCAGGTTTAGCAGTTATCGGTGCTGGTATCGGTATCGGTCAAATCGGTGGTAAAGCAATGGAAGGTATTGCTCGCCAGCCTGAGGCTTCTTCAAAAATCCAAACTGCCATGATCATCGCTGCAGCCCTTGTAGAAGGTGTTGCTTTATTCGGTGTGGTAGTAGCATTATTAGGCAACAAATAATTGCCGTTTAAAGAGTAAAGCCTGTAGCGATTGGCGGCGGGCTTTACTTCTTATTAAAAGTTGACAAAGATTTTAAATACATAATGGAAGAATTATTTGACGGTTTATTAAATGATCATTTGGGCTTTGTAGTTTGGTCTACAGTTGCTTTTGTGATATTGTTAATCTTGCTGGGTAAATTTGCCTGGAAACCAATTATGGCTGCAATTAACGATAGAGAACGTTCTATCGAAGAAGCTCTTTTAAAAGCTGAAGCTGCTAAAGAAGAAATGGCCCGTTTAACAAGCGAAAACCAGAGCCTGTTAAAAGAAGCACGTGCCGAGCGCGACCTTATTTTGAAGGAAGCACGCCACATGAAAGACCAGATCATTGCCGAAGCTAAAGAAGCTGCACAAGTTGAAGGCGCACGCATGATTGAGAAAGCAAGCATCGAAATTAACAACCAGAAAGCAATTGCTTTGGCGGATGTTAAAAACCAGGTGGCAAACCTTTCTATCGATATTGCTGAGAAATTATTGCGCAAGCAATTTGAAAACCAAAGAGAGCAGGACCAACTTGTTGCCGACCTGTTAAAAGAAGTTAAAGTTAATTAGGTTGTCAGTTATCAGTTGTCGGTTATCAGTAAAGAACTTACTAGTAACCGACAACTGACAACCGACAACTGACAACTATAAGATATATGTCTGAAACAACAGTTGCAACCAGGTACGCCAAATCACTGATAGACTTAGCCAAAGAGCAAAATGTGCTGGCGGCTGTAAGAGAAGATATGAGTTTGTTTGAACAAACCGTAAAAGCTAACTCACAGCTGGAAGCCGTATTGCGTAACCCAATTATCCAGCAGGATAAAAAGGCCGGTGTATTGGAAGGCATTTTTGGCGATAAGGTTAACAAAATGACCCTTGCCTTTTTTAAACTGGTAGTAAGCAAAGGCCGTGCAGAACTTTTATATCCAACCGCACAGGAGTTTGTAAACCAGTATGATGTATTTAAACATATCGTTAGGGCTACGGTGGTATCAGCAGCCCCACTATCGGCAGATAACCGTAAACAGGTTATTGAAGAAGTGAATAAAATAGCCGCAGGCGAAGTTGTATTGACCGAGAAAGTCGATGCCTCATTAATTGGCGGGTTTATATTAACCGTTGGCGATAAGCAAATTGATACAAGCGTATCAAGCAGTTTAACGAAATTGAAAAAAGATTTCGGCCAACCGGTACTTTAATAATTAAATAGAAAAGCAAACGCTAAAACAGATAAATTAAAATGGCAGAGGTTAGACCAGACGAAGTATCAGCCATATTGCGCCAGCAATTGTCAGGCTTCAAGTCAGAAACTGAATTAGAAGAAGTGGGTACTGTACTCCAGGTTGGTGACGGTATTGCACGCGTTTATGGATTAACGCAAGTACAATCAGGCGAGCTGGTTGAATTTGATAATGGCCTGCAAGGCATCGTACTGAATCTTGAAGAAGATAACGTGGGTGTGGTATTGTTAGGTCAGTCTGACGGTGTAAGCGAAGGCGATACCATTAAACGTACCCGTAAAATTGCTTCACTACGAGTAGGTGAAGGCATGTTGGGCCGTGTGGTTAATACCCTGGGTGAGCCTATCGACGGTAAAGGACCAATTAAAGGCGAAACTTACGAGATGCCATTGGAGCGTAAAGCACCAGGTGTAATCTATCGTCAGCCGGTAACTGAGCCTCTGCAAACCGGTATTAAAGCTATTGATGCCATGATCCCTATCGGTCGTGGTCAGCGTGAGTTGGTAATCGGTGACCGCCAGATTGGTAAAACTGCGGTTTGTATCGATACCATTATCAACCAAAAAGAATTTTATGAAGCCGGCCAACCGGTAATTTGTATATATGTTGCTTGTGGCCAAAAAGCTTCAACCGTTGCGAATATCGTTCGTACACTGGAAGAAAAAGGCGCTATGGCATACTCAATCGTAGTAGCTTCAAACGCATCAGATCCTGCAGCAATGCAGTTCTTTGCTCCGTTTGCAGGTGCAGCAGTAGGTGAGTACTTCCGCGATACAGGCCGCCCTGCATTGATCGTTTATGATGATCTTTCTAAACAGGCAGTTGCTTACCGCGAGGTATCATTATTATTACGCCGCCCACCGGGCCGTGAGGCTTACCCTGGTGACGTGTTTTACCTGCACAGCCGTTTATTAGAGCGTGCTGCAAAAATCAACGCTAACGATGATATCGCTGCCGCGATGAACGATTTGCCGGAGTCTATCCGTCACTTAGTTAAAGGTGGTGGTTCATTAACCGCATTGCCGATCATCGAAACCCAAGCGGGTGACGTATCTGCATATATCCCAACCAACGTAATTTCGATTACTGATGGTCAGATCTTCCTGGAGTCTAACTTGTTTAACGCAGGTGTTCGTCCGGCTATCAACGTAGGTATCTCGGTATCACGTGTGGGTGGTAACGCGCAGATCAAATCAATGAAGAAAGTTGCCGGTACTTTAAAACTGGATCAGGCTCAATACCGCGAGTTAGAGGCTTTCTCTAAATTCGGATCTGATCTTGATGCTTCAACCAAACTGGTACTTGATAAAGGTGCCCGTAACGTTGAAATGTTGAAACAAGCTCAATACTCACCGGTATCTGTTGAAAAACAAGTTGCCATCATTTACTTAGGTACTAAGAACCTGATGCGTAGCGTGCCTGTAAACAAGGTAAGAGAGTTTGAAGTAGAGTTTACCAGCCAATTGGAACTGCGCCACCCAGAAACTTTAGCTGCCCTTAAAGCAGGTAAGTTTGATGACCAGATTACCGGTGTACTGGAAACTGTGGCTAAAGAGCTGACAGGGAAATATTAATTTAGATATGAGATATTAGATGTGAGATTTGAGACAGAATCAAATCTTACATCTAAATTTTAGAAGAAGATGAGGCCAGGGAGAAAAGTGTAGAGAGCAATCTCAATACTCATATCTCAAATCTCACATCTCAAACAAAAGATGGCTAATTTAAAGGAAGTAAGAAATCGTATTGCATCTGTAAACTCAACGCAGCAGATCACCAAGGCCATGAAAATGGTTTCGGCTGCTAAGTTAAAGCGTGCAACCAATGCCATAGTGCAGTTACGCCCGTATGCTACCAAGCTGCAGGAAATGCTGTCTAACCTTTCGGCAAGCCTCGAGGATGGTTCATCACCATACCTTCAAGAGCGCGAGCCGGTACGTGTACTGGTAGTTGTTGTTACCTCTAACCGTGGTTTGGCCGGTGCCTTTAATGCTAACGCAATTAAAACCGCTAATAACCTGATAGCAGAAAAATACCCCGAGCAATTAAGAGCAGGTAAGGTATCAATCGTGGCTATTGGTAAAAAGGGACAAGAGTTTTATCAGCGCCGTGGCTATAATGTAATTGGCAATAACAACGAGTTGTATAACAACCTTAACTTTGTTGAAGCTTCTAAAATAACTGAAGCCATTATGCAGGGTTTTGTTAATGGCGATTATGATCGTGTTGAGCTGGTTTATAACCACTTTAAAAACGCAGCCATGCAACTTTTGGTTGCCGAGCAATTATTGCCGGTTCCTAAAACTGAAACTAAAAAGGATGCCAAAGCAACGTCAACACAAGTTGATTATATTTTGGAGCCTTCGCAGGAAGAAATTGTTGAACAATTGATCCCTAAAAATATTAAGATTCAGCTATACCGTGCAGTATTAGATTCTAACGCATCTGAGCATGGTGCACGTATGACAGCGATGGACAAGGCAACAGAGAACGCAGGTGACCTGTTAAAATCCCTGAAACTATCATACAACCAGGCACGCCAGGCAGCTATTACCACCGAGCTTACAGAGATTGTAAGTGGTGCAGCAGCACTATCAAACGGATAATTTATTAGATATAAATATTAAAAGCGCCTTCACGATTTTTCGTGAGGGCGCTTTTAATATTAGGCTGATTTGTAACGAAACTATAACAGCAGGTTACCTATTTCCAATCGTCGGTATTAAATATAAAACCTACGATCATGAAAAGACAAACCTTAAACGCTATGCTGGTAATCGGCGTAGCTCTCTTCGCAGCCTGTAAAGGCTCATCTTCATACAAGGAAAATCTTAAAATTAGCAAAGCTGATTCAGCTTCAGTTGGTATTTCAAAAGATACATCCTCGCAGACTAAGCTCGTAAAAACGGGATCAATAAATTTTAAGGTGAAAGATGCGGAACGTACCAGCGAAACCATCAGCGACCTGACGAATAAATATAATGGCATGGTGATGCATCATAACGTAACATCAACTGTTGAGCAAACCAAAGATTTCCATTTAAGGAATGACTCTATTTTACGGGTATCATCCATAACAGCAGTTGCAGATATCACTGTTAAAATCCCACCCGCTAAAGTGGAAGATTTTATGAACGAAGTAAGCCACTTAGGCATTTATGTAAGCGAACGCAAGATGGACATTACAGATAAAACCTTCGACTATGTTACAGAGAAGCTTAAAGCGAAGAACCGGGCTGAAGTTGTAGCGCAGCAAAAAACAGGTGAGGTAAAGATCAAAGATTCGGGCATATTATTGAATATGAAGGATGATATGGTTGATCAGAAAGTGAGCAACATGCGCACCGATGATGCGGTTAAATACAGTGTAATTGAGCTGCATTGTTTCCAGAACAATAAAATAAATAAAGAGATTATTGCCGATGATGATCCGTCGGCTTACCAATCCTCTTATTCGAGCAGGTTTGGTAAAGCTTTACAAAACGGATTTGATGTGTTTGCCGAACTGGCTTTGGGGATTGCCAATCTGTGGTCGCTTGTAGTAATTGCAGCTTTAGGCTGGTTGGGGTATCGCTATTATAAGCGCAAGCATTCAAAACCGATTCTAAATAATATTTAAAAGTAAAAAATGCTTCTGCTTTTAGTAAACATTTCTATTTTTGTGCTATAAAAATACAAGGTATCATGAATTCAACTCAAAACGCAAACGACGAACGTCATTATATGGTTATAACAGCTGCTATAGTTATCGGCTTTGCAGGTATATTTCTGCGTTTTGCCGGTGAAGCACCTTACTGGTCATGGATCGCAAACGTTGTTTTGGTTTTAGGTGTAATCGTTGCACTTAAAGGCGTGTTTGCTATCTTAAAATAAGCAGGATATTTTCACAACATATAAAAGCCCTGATGTTTTACATCGGGGCTTTTTTGTGCGTTTTGAGAAGGGAATCAAGAATCAGGAGACAAGAATCGAGACGCTGCTCCTTCCTGATCGTCATTGCTGTAAGGTACGAAGCAATCCCCGACCTACAGAGCCGCTCTGTACAGTTCGCGATTGCTTCGTACCTTACAGCAATGACGATGTTATTATAGAACAAAAAAGGAAGTCTTGATTCTTGTCTCTCGATTCTTGACTCTTGACTCTCTTTATTTCGGCCTATACTTCGAATCATTTAATATCTTCTGCGCATCCTGATTGGCCATGAGCTGGGTAATAGTGATCTCGGGATGTTTCTCCATGTATTGGCGCACAATCTGCCAGCCGGTCCACACACCAAGTTTTGGGGCTGATTCATTTTTTTCGCCCAGGCCGGGAGTAAAGGGGGCATCGTTAAAGTATTGCTGGGTTTTTAACTGATCGCTGTTATATAGCAGGTTCTCTTCTAAGAAGTAGCCCCAGATTTGCGGCTGAAAATCATTACACCATTTTAATTGGGCTGTACTGTAGCGGATTTTGGTGGTATCACCAACATCGGGCAACAATTGATCCATCAGGTACATGATCTTGCCGTTATACACCATTTTTTGCAGAAATGATTTATCGGCTTCCTGCTCGGGGAACATGTCCTCTCGCAACATGCCCTCTACTACACGCGGGGTAATGTTTTCGGGCGTAAAATAACGTGCGATATAGTGCGGGAAGTTATCGATCAGCGCCGGATAAAATTTAGAGTTAGCACCCAGGAAAAGATCGAGCCCGATACCGAAATAACCATTACCGATAGAAGTCTGCGCCTGGAAACCCGAAATGTAGCCATACACCTTAGGCAGCTGTTTGCTGGGGAAGTAATATTTAATGCGGCGAAAAGCATCAGTTAGTTCTGCATTCTGTTTATCGAGGTTGGGGAAAACAGAATCAACATCGTGTTTTAGAATGTTGTAATCTTTACTGGCGAAGATCTTTTTAAGCGTGCCCAAATAAGCGGTGTCCCTGATACTACCGGCCTGTAAAACACGTTCCATAAAATCCTGGTAAAAGGGCCCGTAATTTTTTTGCAGCGCGGTTATTTGTGGTTCAACTGGTGGTGTGCGCATTTTATCGAAATCGTGGTCGAAACGCTGAATGGTAACATCAACCGGGATATTACTCACATCAACCTTTTTCCTTCCGCATGCGCTGAATAATAGTAAGGTTATAAAAATTAAGTAAATTTGTATTGCTTTGCCAGGGGTAGAAATCATATTTTAGCCTTTGAACAAAAATAACGCTTTTGAGTTGCAATTATAGCGCAACCATAATAATCTACAAACATGAAGATCGCACTTGCCCAGCTTAACTATCATATTGGAAATTTTGAAGCTAATACTGCTAAAATAATCGATGCTATAAACCAGGCAAAGGCCAAAGGCACCGACCTGATTGTTTTTAGCGAACTATGTATCTGCGGCTACCCATCTCGCGATTTCCTGGAGTTTAAAGAGTTTATAGGCCTGTGCGAAGAAGCTGCCCAAAAGGTGGCTGCTGCCTGTACAGAAATAGCTTGTATCATCGGCATCCCAACATTCAACAATAAGCCTGAAGGCAAAGAATTGAACAATTCAGCCTATTTTATTGAAGGTGGAAAAGTAAAAGCCGTGGTGAATAAAGCCCTGTTGCCTAACTACGATGTATTTGACGAATACCGCTACTTTGAACCAGAAACTGAGTTTAAATGTATCGACTTTAAAGGCCACCGCATTGCACTAACCATTTGCGAAGATTTGTGGAACACCATAGAAAACCCGCTTTACATTACCCGCCCGATGGATAAGCTGATTGAGGAAAAGCCTGATGTGATGATTAACATCGCTGCTTCGCCCTTTGCTTACACCCATGATGAGGAACGCATCGGTATATTAAAAGACAACACAACCCGTTACAACCTGCCGCTGTTTTATGTAAACCATGTAGGTGCACATACCGAACTGATTTTCGATGGAGGTTCATTAGTGTTTGATAATGCCGGGAACACGGTAGATGAGCTGCCTTACTTTGAAGAAAAGATCGCTTATTATACGCTAAACGATGATTCGACCATTACACCCGAACAACCGGTAACGGTGATGACCGAACGCCAGAGCAATATCGAACAGATATATCTTGCTGTAAAACTGGGTATCAAAGATTACTTCACTAAGTCGGGGTTTAGCCGTGCGATATTGGGGTTATCCGGAGGAATTGATTCTGCCGTGGTTTGTGCTTTGGCTGCCGAAGCATTAGGCCCCGAAAATGTTATGGCTGTAATGCTGCCATCTCGTTTCTCGACTGATCACTCTATTAAAGATGCGCAGGACCTGGTTGATAATTTAGGTTGCAAATCAGAACTCATCGCTATAAAAAGTATTACGGAAGCTTTCGAGTCTGCATTATCACCACAGTTCCAAAACCTACCCTTCAACATTGCCGAAGAAAATATCCAGGCCCGCAGCCGGGCAGTTTTACTAATGGCGATGAGCAATAAGTTTGGGTACATCCTGCTAAACACCTCTAACAAGAGTGAAGCTGCCGTAGGTTATGGTACCTTATATGGTGATATGTGCGGTGGTATTTCGATATTGGGCGATGTGTATAAATCGCAGGTGTTTGAGCTGGCGCGATACATTAACCGCGAACGCGAGATCATCCCTGAGAACACCATTGTTAAACCGCCTTCAGCAGAATTAAGGCCGGATCAGAAAGACAGCGATTCGCTACCTGATTATGACATCCTTGATAAAATACTGAAAGAATATGTAGAACACCGCTGCTCATCGACCGAAATTATTAAGATGGGTTACGAGGAAGCGCTGGTGAAAAGAGTAATCCGTTTAGTTAATATTTCTGAGCATAAAAGATATCAGACACCGCCGATACTAAGGGTATCACCCAAGGCGTTTGGTATGGGCCGAAGGATGCCGTTGGTGGGAAAATATCTTTCTTAAAAAAACTCACAAAATATTCATGTTGCGGTTAAACCTTTGTATACGTAATAGTCTAACATAGTACAATCAAACAAACTTATGAAAAGGGTAGTCAATGCAACGCTGATGCTGCTCAGCGTGGTGCTAATTTCAGCATGTTCATCGTATAATTATTACAAAGCCGGTACCACTAAGTTGAGTACCGCGCAATACAAATCATTTGCCTGGGTACAAGACCCCGACCAAAGCAATCCAAAGCCGCCGGTTAGAGGGAAAAATTACGCTGGTAATGCATACTATAATAACCAGAGCGCTTCACAGAGCGTAAAGCAGTCTACCATATTGGCTTTACAAAGCAAGGGTTTGCGTATGCAGGACGAAAACCCAGACTTGCTGGTACATTATACCTCATCAGTTGGCCGCGGTACACGCTTAGACTTTTATAACGCTTATCCATTTTATTATGGTGGCGGCTTCTATCGCCCTTATTGGGGTGGTTGGGGTTACGGCGGCTGGGGCGTAGGCTTCGGTTGGGGTGCAATAGACATGTCGAGCAAAGAGGAAGGTTCCGCGGAATCAAAAAATGTCTTACAGTAATGCCTAGAA
>CAHJXH010000174.1 GCA_903644075.1 Sphingobacteriaceae bacterium
TCAAAATACATAGGTGTACTTTACCCGGATAATGAAGGTAATGTTTGGGTAGGAGAAGATAAAGGTTTGGATGTTATTAATACCCATACCAATAAAGTAAGCCATTATGCCCATGATGCGCGCAATATGAATAGCCTGGTTGCCCGTGACGTTAATTGTATTATAAAGGATAGCCGGCAATTGATATGGATTGGTACCAAAGGTGGTTTGAGTATTCTGAATCCGGCTACCCATCAGTTTATAAACCTTGATGGCGAGAAAGGCTTGCCGACCAATAATATTGTAAATCTTTTAGAAGACCGGCAAGGCCGTATGTGGTTTAGCAGTACCAACGGTATAACCTGCATTACACTAACCGGTACAGCCAATAACTACAAATTTGATATTAAAAACTTCGACGAAAGTGACGGGCTGCAGGGAAGAGAGTTTAACGTATATTCAGCATTTAAAACCCATGAGGGTAAGTTGATATTTGGCGGCGCGCATGGTTTTAACCTTTTCGATCCTGCCCAGATAGGCATTTCTGCTCATAAGCCTCCGCTTGTTTTTACCGACTTGCAGTTATTTAATAATAGTGTAGTTGTTGGCGATACTATAAAAGGAAGTGTTGTTTTGGCTAAGTCTATTTCGGATACGAAGGCTATTGTATTTAACCATAGTCAGAATATGTTTAGTTTAGAGTTTGCCGCCTGCGATTTCTTTAATCCAAATAAAGTTCAGTATCAATATCAATTAGAGGGCTTTGATAAAACCTGGCTTAACACATCTGCCAGTTCGCGAAGAGCCACATACACCAACCTCGATGCCGGCGATTACACCTTCAAAGTAAAAGCGTACAATAGCAATAATGTTAAAAATGCGAGTTATATCACGCTAAAAATAACGGTGCTGCCGCCATTCTGGAAATCGCCATGGGCTTACCTGTTATACTTTCTGGGTTTTGTGGCATCCTTATTTTACATCAGGCATCGCGGTATATTAAAATTGAAAACAGAATTTGCCGCTCAGCAACATCAGCTTGAAATTGAGCGAAAAGCCGCGCACGAAGTTTTAGAAGCCAGGCGAATGCATGAGTTGGATTTGATGAAAATTAAATTCTTTACCAACGTAAGCCATGAGTTCAGAACGCCGTTATCGCTGATATTATCACCTATTGAGCAATTGATAAAAATTAACGAAAAGCCCGAGCAGCAGCAACAATTGCAGATGATTAAAAGGAATGGGCGGAGATTGTTAAATCTCGTTAATCAATTGCTTGATTTCAGAAAGATGGAATTCAAAGAATTGAAGTTGAGCTTAACCCGTGGCGATATAGTTTCTTTTATTAAAGAAATTTCGTGTTCGTTTACTGATATAGCCTTGCAAAAGAATTTGCGCTATGTATTTGATTCGCAAATAAAAGCGTTGATCACCGAGTTTGATCATGATAAACTGGAACGTATCCTGTTCAACCTGTTATCAAACGCATTTAAATTTACACCTTCTGGAGGACACATCTGCATTTTGCTGAGCCTGAATAAGAATGAAAGTACTGAAGAAAAGCAAATGCTCGAGATCAAAGTAATTGATACGGGTATAGGTATTACACCGGATAAGCAAGAGAAAATATTCGAGCGTTTCTTCCAGGATGATATGCCGCAAAGCCTGTTGAACCAGGGTAGTGGGATAGGCCTTTCTATTACCCGTGAGTTTGTTAAAATGCATGGAGGAGAGATCAGCGTAGAAAGTGAACTGAACCATGGCAGTTGCTTTACTATTCTGTTGCCTGTTGTTACAGAAAGCAATTTGTCTGCAGAACCAACTGTGATTAACACTGAACCCGAAGTTAAAAAGGGGAAAGAGGATATATTACGCTCAAATAAGAAACCGGTAGTATTGCTGATTGAAGATAATGACGACCTGAGGTTTTACCTGAAAGATAACCTGAAACATCAATTCACAATTATAGAAGCATGTAATGGGAAAGAAGGCTGGCAAAAAACACTGGCCATGCACCCTAACCTGGTGGTAAGCGACATCAGCATGCCCGAAATGAATGGCATGGAGCTATGCAAAAAAATTAAAGCCGATACCCGTACCACGCATATCCCTGTTATATTGCTTACGGCACTAAATGAACCGGAGGATCAGCTTCTGGGTTTGGAAAGCGGAGCAAATGATTATATCACTAAGCCGTTTAACTTCGAGATCCTGTTATCAAAAATTAAAAACCTGTTACTGCTGCAGGAAACGCTGAAGAAAACCTATCAGAAACATCAGGACGTAAAAGTAGAGCAAATCGAAGTTGCATCAGAGGATGATAAGTTTATCAAGAACGCGGTAAAAATTGTAGAAGCCAACATTACCAATGCCAACTTCTCGGTAGAAGAATTGAGCAGGCTGATGTTGCTAAGCCGGGTGTCGTTATACAAAAAGCTGCTAACGCTTACGGGCAAAACCCCGGTTGATTTTATCAGGAATATACGCCTCGAAAAGGCTGTACAGCTATTAGAAAAAAGCAAGCTTAACATAGCCAATGTAGCTTACGAAGTAGGTTTTGCCAACCCTACCTACTTTGCCAAGGTCTTCCGCGAGGAGTATGGCATGCTGCCATCAGAATATATTATCCAGCTAAAGAAAAAAGAAAAGGAAACTTTAGATACTGTATCGTAATTTCCCGCCTTTTATACCCTTAATAACAGAAGCCCTACAGGGGCTTTTGTTGTGTTTTTAGCCCCCTTAGTGTTATTTATACAATACTATTTTTGTTAATTATCGCGTCAAAAAAGTGGTGTAAAGCCGCTTATTTGTGTTTAAAAAGCATTTTTTAAGCCCTTAACATTTGTTGCATAAACATTAACAATACTGTTACACTTCGATTTAGCAGGCACATAAATTTATACACCAATTATAAACGTGCTTTCTACAGTTAACACTTAATGCTCCATTTCTATACAGACCAATTTTTCACTTTAATTAAATTATGATAAGACAATTACAAATTAAAAACCTTGTGCTTTTATTTGGAACGCTGTTATTGATACTCTCAATAACAACTCCCGGTTTTGCACAAAACGGTAAGGTTAGCGGTAAAGTTACCGATACCGAAAAAGGGCAGTCATTACCCGGTGTAACTGTTAAAGTACAGGGAACCAATGAAGGCACCGTTACTGATGTTAACGGAAATTACTCAATTAAAGCCACTGCAAACAATAACCTCGTTTTCAGCTTTGTTGGCTTCAATACACAAACTATTTCTGTTGGCAGTTCTAATACTGTTAATGTAAAATTAGCTCCGGATACCAAATCGCTATCAGAAGTGGTGGTTATTGGTTACGGTACTACTAAACGTAAAGATTTAACAGGCTCTGTAGCCTCGGTATCTGCAGCGCAGATTGAGCAGGTGCCGGTTACTTCTGTTGATCAGGCCTTGCAAGGCCGCGCCGCAGGTGTACAGGTTGTTAATAATGACGGTGCGCCGGGTAATGGTGTAACTGTGGTTATCAGGGGTGTGGGCAGTTTCGGCAGCAGCGACCCTTTATACGTTGTTGATGGTTACCCTATTACAGGTGGTTTAAACAACATTAACCCAAGCGATATCGCCTCTATCGATGTTTTGAAAGATGCATCGGCCACCGCTATTTATGGTGTGCGTGCAGCAAACGGTGTTGTTATCGTAACTACCAAAAAAGGTAAAAAAGATGGTGTGCAGATCTCGTTTGATTCTTATGCATCGCTTCAGGCCAAGCCTAAAAAATATAAAGTGTTAAATGCACAGCAATGGGCAACACTTGCCAACGAAGATCATGCCACAGAAGGTACTTTTGACGAATTGCCAGAGTGGAGCAACCCATCTGCATTAACTAATGTAGACTGGCAGGATGAGGTTTACCGTACCGGTTTAAAACAAAACTATAACCTCGCTATCCGTGGTGGTAGTGATAAAGTACAATCGGCTGTATCGCTTGGTTATTATGACCAGAAAGGTATTGTACTGGGCTCATACTTCAAAAGGTTTAACATGAGTGCCAATGTAGATTATAGTGTAGCCAAGTGGTTAAAATCTTCAACAAGCGCTAAATATTCAAGGCAAGATCAAAACAACCCGTTCGGTACAGGCTCATTACAACAATTAACAGAATTGATACCTACTATTACCGGTAACAAATTAACCAACCTGGCTAAAGATGCCAATGGTAATTATGGTTTTTATAACCCTGTAAACCTTTATACCAAAAGCTGGAATAACCCGCTTTATACAATAGAACAAAATGATTATAAAAACCTGAATAATTACTTTTTAGGTACTTCATCATTGGAGGCTACGATTATTGACGGGCTTAAAATTAAAACCAACGCAGGTATTAATGTGAGCGATTTTTCTGGCTATTTTTTCCAACCCGAAGATGACCGTTCAAGTGACCAGTACGGTTTGGGTGGTGCCAACCAGCTAAGCCAATATTCACAAAGTGCAAACAATACCTTTGAATACCTTTGGGAAAATACTATTTCTTATGACAAAACTTTTGGCAAACATGCTATCAGTTTCTTAGGCGGTGTTTCTCAACAGGAAAATACAACCAGGGTAATAGGCGGTAATGGTAATAATTTACCTGGTAACGGTATAAGGGATTTAAGCCAGGTGCAAAACTTAGTAGCCTACGGTAACCAGGTAACTTATTCACTTGCTTCGCAATTTGGACGTTTAAGCTATAAATTTGATGACAAATATTTAATAACCGGTACCGTAAGAAGAGACGGTTCGTCAAAATTTGCGCAGGGTCATCAGTATGGTGTATTTCCTTCAGCTTCCGTTGCCTGGAGAGCAAAACAAGAGTCGTTCCTGAAAGATGTTGACTGGTTATCTGATCTGAAATTCAGAGGAGGCTGGGGCCAGGTAGGTAACCAGGGTAATATCCAGGATTTTCAGTATGCTGCTTTATACAGTTCGGGCGGTTCGGCCAGTTCTACAACCAATTATGGTTATCCGTTTAACAAGGTTTATCAACCAGGCGTGGCGCTTACCCAGTTAGCAAACCCCGACCTGAAATGGGAAACCGATCAGCAAACGGATATAGGTATGGATGTTGCTTTCTTACACGGTGATCTAACCTTCACCGCCGATTACTATGATAAAACATCAAAAAACTTCCTCTTACCACTTGCAACGCCCAACCAAACAGGGTTTGCCTATCAAACTCAGAACGTAGGAAACATTCAAAATAAAGGTTTCGAGTTTGCCCTAAATTATCGCCACCAGGCCAACAAAGATTTTAATTATGGTATTGGTTTAAACATAACCACTGTTAATAATAAATTATTAAGCATTATCAGAAGCAACAGCTATGTTGATAACCTGGTTACCTTAACAGGTTTGGCTGCCACAGGTTGGGGTAGCTATAGCAGAACAAACATCGGGCAACCTATTGGAGAGTTCTTTGGTTATAAATCACTTGGTATTTTCCAAACACAGGCTCAGATAAATGCTTTAAACGCATCGGCTGCAGCTAAAAACCCAAGTAATCCATATTATCAAAAAAATACTACACAACCGGGTGACCGTTATTTTGCTGATACCAATGGCGATGGACAGATCACCGCATCAGACAGAACCAGTTTAGGTAGCCCGCTGCCTAAGTTTTATGGCGGCTTTACTTTAGATGCAACTTACAAAGCATTTGATTTTAATGCATACTTCTACGGTACTTATGGCAACAAAATCCTTAACTACCAGGAACGCATGTTGGAAAGCTTCCAGGCGCCGGGCTTTGTTGGTGTTGAAAACGTAGGGTTAAATTACTACCAAAACCACTGGACCCCAACTAACCCATCAAACCGTTATGCACGTGTTACTTATAATGATGATGTAAGCGGTAACAACGTACCATCAAGTGTATATGTTGAAAACGGTAGTTACCTGCGTTTGAAAAACTTAACTATCGGTTATAGTTTACCAACAGCTCTTATTAAAAAGTTAACTTTAACTAAGGTTAGGTTCTACGTATCAGGCCAAAACTTATTTACCATCACCAAGTACTCAGGCATCGACCCTGAAATTGGTACAGCAAGTGGTACCAATGTTACTACCGGAGCTACATCTCAGGTGAGTGCATCAGCTTCAGGCATTGATCAGGGTAATTATGCTAACTCAAAGTTTTATACACTAGGTGTTAACGTAACATTTTAATGAGATTGATAAATATTAAAGACATGAAATTAAAAAAACTAAATATTCTCATCGTTTCCATGGCTGCGGCAATGATGATTCCTATAGGCTGTAAGAAAGGGTTTCTGGACCAGACGAGTACATCAAAATTTACTCCTGATTCTTACTTTCAAAAAGCATCTGATGGGATAGCCCTTGTAAACGCAATTTATGATACCTATCAAAATGCCGATCTGTTAAAAAAATCGATCTGGTATTATGCCAATTTCCAGACACATGATTTCTATAACTGGGGAGCTGACAGGTTTTATAACAACTATTCAATCCCTGTGGATTTTGCACCGATTGAAGTATTTTGGGCACGTGCTTATGTAGGTATAGCAAGGGCAAATTCTGCCTTGCCTATTATTGCTCAAATGAAGGCGCAAGGCATTCTTACCGCAGATTTAGCCAATCGTTTAACAGGCGAGATATACTTTTTGCGTGGCATGACTTATTATTACCTGGCAGCAAGTTTTGGTGGCGTGCCGTTAGAATTAACAACAGGTGCCAATGCTGGTTTAACCCCAAGAAGCAGCCAGGACGACGTTTTTAAACAAGTAGTAACAGATCTGCAAACCGCTGCTGGCTTACTGCCCTGGAAAGAGGCACTTGCACCTGCAGATTTAGGGCGTGCTACAAAAGGCGCTGCCTATGCATACTTAGGCGCTGCTCAAATGTGGCTTAAAGACTATAAAGATGCCTTAACTAACTTTAACCAGTTAACAGGTCATTATACCTTACTGCCAAAATTTGTTGATGTAAACGAATACGATCACCAAAATAGCGATGAGTCTGTTTTTGAAGTACAATTTGAAGTTGCAGGTACCCAAAGCTGGGGTGCTGGTAATGAGGTTGCATGGATTTCAGATTTTAGCTGGCCTGAAGAAGTTTCAAACTTTGGTTATGATTATGCCAACCCGGGTTTATATTATTCATACCAAACAGGCGATACCCGTAAACTGGCAACCGTAATTGGCCCGGGCGATCAAAACGTTAGTCCGGGTATAATTGGCAGGGGCGGTATAGCCGGTTACCCGTTAGTGGTAGCAGGTTTTGCCAGCAAAGATCCTCGTTATATCGGTACTGATGGCAAAGCCATTAATACTTGCGGAACTATAGCTTTACCATGGTATGGTTCTGATAAAGGCCGTACAGGCTTCTATTGCTCTAAAATGTGGAGAGACCCTACATTGGATGGTAACTCGGGCACATCAACCATTTTTGGTGCTCAAAACCAGATTTTGTTACGTTATGCCGAAGTATTGTTAGACAAAGCCGAATGCCAGATCCAAACAGGTGATGTAAGCGGCGGTTTAGCTACCTTACAAGTTGTAAGAAACCGTGCATTTGGCGGTGTGGCACCAGCGGTAATGCAGGATGGGGCTAAGTACGATGGTACACCGGCCAGCCCGATAACCGACCCGTTGCAAATGGTTTATAGCGAGTACCGTCACGAGCTTTCCGGCGAGTATTCTACTTTCTATGATCTTCGCCGTGCGGGTGTGGCATCGGCCTTTATTAAGGCTGCTTATGGTACTGTTGATAACAGCACCAACCCTATAGCCAATCCAAATAAATTGGATCCAAGTAATGATGGTGCTGTACATGGTTTGTATAATACAACATTACCAGCAGGCCGCGATTTATACCCAATTCCGCAGGTTGAGCGTGGATTGAACCCTAACTTAACTCAAAACCCGGCTTACGGGAACTAATGCACCATAATTTAGTATTTGAGAGTTGATTAATTGATTGTGAAAAGGGCTTTCTGTAAAAGGAAAGCTCTTTTTATTATAGACTATTTTGTATCAGTTCGCTACCCGACAATGCTTCGTGCTGATATAAATAATTATATTGAAGGCTTAATGATGAAGTCCAATTCCATAAAAATTACCCGATCTGTTATTATCCTGTTTTGTTATGAATAAGTATTACTTACTTACCTTTTTATTACTTGTTCTGCTATCGTCATCGTGCAAAAAGCATACGTTATTTGAGCAGATCTCTTCTTCGCATTCAGGAATCCACTTTAACAATCGGATCATCGAGACTGATACCATAAACCCATTAGATGCCGTAAATATTTACAACGGCGGCGGGGTGGGCGTCGGCGATTTTAATAATGACGGCCTGCAGGACCTTTACTTTACCGGCAATATGGTTTCGAACAAATTGTACCTCAACAAAGGCGATTTTAAGTTCGAAGATATTACCGACAAAGCAGGCGTAGGCGGCATGGGCCGATGGGGGCGTGGCGTTGCAGTTGTTGATATTAATAACGATGGGTTAATGGATCTTTATGTTTGCAATACACTGTATCCTGATTCTACTAAGAGATTAAACCTGTTATACATTAACCAGGGGAATGATAAAGACGGCATCCCTCATTTTAAAGAAATGGCTAAGGCTTATGGGTTGGATATTACTCAGCAATCAACCATGGCCAGCTTTTTTGATTATGATAACGATGGCGACCTTGATATGTACCTTACGGTAAACAGCGCATCGGCCAGCTATAATCCTAATTTATTTGGACCGGCAGCGGGGCGTACCATGTCTAAAAGTTTAGGTAAATTATACCGGAACGATTGGGACGAACAACTGCATCATTCGGTGTTTCATGACGTGTCTGCACAGGCGGGTATCACCCTCGACGGCTACGGCCACGCGGCTACTACTGTTGATATTAATAATGATGGCTGGAAAGACATTTATGTATCCAACGATTTTGCATCTAACAATATCCTGTACATCAACAACCATGATGGTACTTTTTCCAATCGCTCTAACGAGTATTTCAAGCATACTTCGTACAATGCCATGGGCCAGGATATTGTTGATATTAACAATGATGGCCTTGCCGATGTGGTAGAGCTGGATATGAACCCCGAGGACAACTACCGTAAAAAAATGATGCTGGGGGCAAATAGCTATGAGACCTTCCAGAACTTCGATGTTTATGGTTACCAGTATCAGTATGTACGCAATACGCTGCAAATAAACCAGGGCCCAAGGCTTGGTGAGCACGGACAGATTGGTAGTCCTGTTTTTAGTGAGGTTGGCTTTTTAAGCGGAGTAGCCCAAACAGATTGGAGTTGGACGCCGATGGTTGTCGACTTCAATAATGATGGCTTCCGCGATCTGATCGTTACAAATGGCTTCCCAAAAGATGTATCCGACCACGATTTTATGACGTACCGGTCACAGGCTTATGCGGTAACTTCTAAAAAAACGGTTCTGAGCCAAATTCCCGAAGTTAAGCTGCACAACTATGCATTTGAGAATGGCGGTAACCTTGCTTTTCAGGATGTAAGTAAAGATTGGGGGTTGGAACTGCCTACCTTCTCTAACGGCGCAGCTTATGCCGATCTGGATAATGATGGTGCGATGGATGTGATCATCAACAACATTAATGATGAAGCATTGGTGTACCGCAATACATCACGTGATGACAAAAAGCTGGCAGATAAAGTCCACTATTTCCAGATAGGTTTTAAAGGCGATAAGAACAATAAAAACGGCTTGGGAGCCATCGCCAATATTTATTACGACCACGGCAAACACCAGGTTTACGAGAATGATCCATACCGCGGATACCTATCAAGCGTGCAGGCTATGGCGCATTTTGGTTTGGGTAAAGTAAACCAGCTCGATTCAATAGTGATTAAATGGCCTGATGGTAAAAAGCAAAAAATGCTGATGGTTAAGGCTGATCAGAAGATTGTTGCAGATATCGCCAATGCGAAGGATAACTATTCATCAGCCCAACCTCATGTTGATACTAAAGCGCTGTTTAAAGAAGTAAGTGATTCGCTGGGGATTCATTACAAAAGTAAGGATGCCAATTTTATCGATTTCAATATCCAAAAACTGATGCCGCATAAGCTATCGGAATATACACCGGCACTGGCTTCGGGCGATATTGATGGTAACGGGTTAGACGATATTATTATCGGTGGCGACGCTTATAACCAGGAACAGATCTTTTTTCAGCAGGCTGATGGTAAATTCAAGCAAAGAAACCTATTAAACACGAAGGTAATCCCCGATGAAAGATTTACCGATGCCGGTATGATACTGTTTGATGCCAATGGCGACGGCAGTTTGGATTTATATATAGCCAGTGGCGGTTACGAAACACAAGCTAACAGCCCGGAGTATCAGGATCGCCTTTATTTGAACGATGGTAAAGGCAACTTCACCCTCACAACCAACGCTATACCTGTAAATTATACCAGCAAGTTATGTGTGCGAGCCTGCGATTACAACAAAGACGGTAAGCCAGATCTGTTTATATCTGGCAGGGTAGAGCCCTGGAATTATCCTAAACCGGTATCAAGCATTATTTTAAGGAATGATAGCGAAAACGGCCATGTTAAATTTACTGATGTAACTGCTGAGGTAGCGCCTGCTCTGAAAAATATAGGCTTAGTATGTGATGCCTTGTTTACTGATTTTGATAACGATGGCTGGCCTGACCTGATTATGGCAGGGG
>CAHJXH010000175.1 GCA_903644075.1 Sphingobacteriaceae bacterium
GCAGGTATGCTGTTAGATAACCTACAGTTTGCTGGTTAATGCCGAACGTTTTACCATACGAGTAAATTAACGGAACAATGATGCCGAAACCCAGCGAGTTGATTACGCACACACAGATTAAGACCCATAGGTTTTTATCGGCTTTCATTTAAATTTATTGGGATTATTGTTGATATAGCTCTGGTTTTAATCTGTTGGCTAAATAGCCGGTTGCAAGCTCGGGGTTTATTTCGGCTACCAGCATACCTGCTTCGCCATAAGGCTGATGTGCAATACATTTGCCATCGGGCGCAATAAGGGATGTGGCCGATTCAGGGAAATCTGTCGCATTATTTACGCTGGCAAAATAAATGGTGTTCTCTATCGAACGCATCATCATAGCTTTTTCGTAGTAAGGGTTATCAGGATGTCCCCATACAACGGGTTTTGTGCCTTTGATATTGCTGCCTGCAAAATGCGGATGGAAAACAATTTTTGCACCGCGCCTGGCCAGTTGCCTTACCGATTCGGGGTATCTGAAACCTTCGTGGCAAATTACAATGCCAAACTTTACGCCTTGCACTTCAAATAAGTGGCGTTCGGTGCCTGGAATCCAGCGACTATCCTCTGATGGATCGAGTTGGTTTTTGGTTTGATAGCCCATTACTTCACCTCCTTCCGAGATCACGAAAGCAACATTGAAAACACCTTCCTCAGTTTCCCAATCCATTGGGAGTATGATGGCGATATGATACTGTTTGGCAATGCCGCAAGCTTGTTTTAAAGCAGCTTCCAGCTTTGGCTGAGAATGGCTTTCTACCTCAAATTCACTGATTGGATAGCCAGGGATGTACGATTCCGGAAAGCAGATAATCGCCGCACCTTTTTCGGCGGCTTCTTTGGCTAATTTATCTACCCAGTATAATCCATCGTTAATAGATTTTGGGAACGGGGGCGAGGTTAAAGCTATTTTCATAGAATTAATAATCGGTGGTAATTCTTAGGCAATATCAACAAAAAAAGGTTCTGCTTGCACAGAACCTTTTTCAATATTTTCAAAATAATGTGTTATTCTACATATTTTGGATTTGGCGGATCGTTAGGGATCTCGTTAATACCATGTCTAACTTTAGAGTTTTTAATACTATAAGTAAAGTAAACTATAAAGCCTATGATTAGCCATACAATTAAACGTGCCCAGTTTTCCCAGCCTTCGCTCGCAATCATAAATAAACAAACCAATGCACCTAATGGGCAAACAATGTAATATAAAGGTGTTCTGAAAGGGCGGTTAATACCTGGGTCAGTTCTGCGTAAAATAAAGATACCGGCACAAACCAAAACGAATGCAAACAGGGTACCGATACTCACCATATCGCCCACAATGCTATCCGGCACAAAGCCTGCAAATATAGATACAAACCCAAAAAACAACCATTGTGATTTGTATGGCGTACGGAATTTTGGGTGCAGTTTAGAAAACACGCCCGGTACCAGTCCGTCTGTACTCATGGTATAAAATACGCGGGTTTGGCCCATTAACATCACCAGGATCACAGATGAGAAACCTGCGAGGATTGCCACCGTAACCAGTTTGGCCAACCACTCGAAACCCGGCATGTGATGGCGGATTGCATAAGAAACCGAAGCCTCACTACCCTGTGATAAAAACTCTTTGTATGAAGCAATACCGGTTAACACGTGCGAGAACAGGATGTATAAAGCAGTACAGATAACCAAAGAAATTAAAATACCCATCGGCATATCTTTCTGTGGGTTCTTAGCTTCCTGTGCAGCAGTTGATACCGCATCAAAGCCAATAAAGGCAAAGAACACGATGCTTGCGCCACGTAAAACCCCGAACCAACCGTGGTTGCCCGAGTCGGCGTAATTGTGCATCACACCTGTATTCAGTTTGATGCTACCTGCGTTAGCCGGGATCATGTAAGGTGTGTGGTTCAGTGGATTAATAAACTGCCAGCCGAAACCGATGATCAGTAAAACGATAGCTACTTTTACCAGCACGATAACGTTATTTACCGCTGCAGATTCTGCAGTACCGCGGATCAGTAACATGGTTAGTAAAAAGATGATCAGGATGGCCGGTAAATTAACCAGGCCGTGAACATTATCGGCAGATACCTGGAACGGTGAATGGCACCATTGATAAGGTATGGAGAGCCCAAAAAACGTTTGGAGTAAATCATTGAGGTATTGCGACCAGCCTATGGCTACGGTTGCCGCTCCTAAGGCGTATTCTAATACTAAGTCCCAGCCAATTATCCAGGCAATAAATTCGCCCATGGTGGCATATGAATAGGTGTAAGCACTACCAGCAATAGGTATCATACTTGCAAACTCTGCATAGCATAAACCGGCCAGTGCGCAACCTACGGCAGCAATTATAAAAGATATAGTAACTGCAGGGCCTGCGTTACCACCGGCAGCAGCAGCTGTACGTACAAATAAGCCTGCACCAATAATAGCACCAATTCCCAATGCAATTAATGCGGTTGGTCCAAGCGTGCGTTTTAAGGTTTTCTCCGATTCGGCTGATGCAGCCAACAACGACTGAATGGACTTCTTAATAAATAAACTCATTGTTTTTGTTCAGTTGTAAAGATTTAATCATGTTTAGCAGTCCCAAACGTACTTAATTTTCTCCAAAAAAGGAAAGCTGCACTTGTAACAATCAAGAATAAGAAAACAATTGGGTAGAATATGTGTATTTGCGGGTTTTTGAGATGGCGAATCGAAGCCAAAGTGTTCTTTTGACACAAAATTATCGATGAAATTACCAAAATATATAAGGTAGGAGAAATTATTTTAAGAATGTGGTTTGATACAAGTCTCGTAATGTTAAATGACTATAATTTCTATAGGATAATTAAAATTTCTGAAGGTTTCTGCCAGTGTTATTTGAAAAGCAAGGGTAGTAATATTGAGGTTCCGGTATTCCCTCCGCCTATCGGAGGATTATACTGCACGAGGCATTAATCCGGTATCCGCTGCAATCGGGTTTAGGTGGCTTCTTTCACTTGTCATATTGAGCGGAGGGGCCGTCATGTTGAGGCACTCGAAACATGTGGGCGGGCCTCTGCAACCGTTCCTCGACGGAGTTCAGGGCGATAATGCTCTTTTCTTTGCGGTAGCGAAATATCTTCTTCGCCTGTATCGTGTCAGAAGATTTCTCCTATCGTCGAAATGACAAAAATAGGTTCAAAGATTTTATTAACTATTTAAAAAATGTCAGGTTTCCGGCTGGTATGAAATACAGATATTACGTATACCTCACTTAGCTCGATATTTATTCTGAAAACAATAAAATAAGGAAATACCTTTAGAGTAACAAATCTGTAAATCTCCGAGAACCTTACCTGGTATTGCATCGGATTATTGCTAATCTGCTGTAAGTAATAGTCTAACTCTTTTAGGAATTTAGCAGCAAGGCCAACTTGTTTTGTTTCATACCATTTACAAGCTTCTTTAACCTCTGCCTCTGCTTCAGGAAGCAGTTTAACGGTATACACTGTTTAATTCTTTTTTTAGTTCGTCCCAGGTTTTAGTTGTACTATTGCCTTCTGCAAATTTCTTATCCCGAGTTAAAATTTCTTCTGCCTGGGTATCTGTTAAAAAGGTTTCTGCATAATTGGTTTGATAGTCATATTTTAAACTATCTAAAAATGCCAACAACACTTTTTCTTCCTGTTCACTATGTGTATTAACTACCACTGTCATACTAACAAATTTAATGATTTATGATTATGTAGACAATATCTATTCGTCAATGCAATCGAATAATATTTCTCCTATCGTAGAAACGAAAAGAGCGTACAGTAATTGACCTACAGAACCGCTAATAACCTAATCATTGTGGCCTATTGATTTTCGGATTGCACAACATTGGCCACATCACTGACCTCAATAGAAAATCGAGCAGCCACGAGCTTTCTTTTGGTGACTTTTCTTTGGCGGTCAAAGAAAAGTTACATCGACTGACGATGCGTAAATCACACTACCCATCCTAATGAAAAACGGATTGTGCGCTATTAAAGGAAGTACGTATCTGTCGGGGATTGCCACGCTATCGCTCGCAATGACGTGCTGGATGTTTTAACAAACAAAAAAGGGAGACATTTATGCCTCCCTTTTATTATGCTTTCTTCTCCACTTTCCCCACCTGTACCATCATCGATTGTATTTTTATCTCTTTCTGAATATGCTTATTCGTATTCACCTCTTTATGTAAATGTGGTGCAATTACCAAAGAAACGATCGACATCAGCTTAATCAGAATATTCATCGACGGGCCCGAAGTATCCTTGAACGGATCGCCGACAGTATCACCGGTAACAGAAGCCTTGTGTGGTTCCGATTTTTTATAGAAGATCTCGCCATTGATCTCCACACCTTTTTCGAATGATTTTTTGGCGTTATCCCAGGCACCGCCGGCATTGCTTTGGAACATACCCATCAACACGCCCGATACGGTTACACCAGCCAGTAAACCACCTAATACTTCGGGGCCGAATGCGAAACCTATAATAATAGGGGTTATGAGCGCAATGGCTCCCGGCGCAATCATTTCGCGAATGGAGGCTTTGGTTGAGATCGCTACACATTTTTCATACTCAGGCTTGGCTTTGTACTCCATAATACCCGGTATCTCACGGAACTGGCGGCGAACTTCTTCCACCATCGCCATCGCCGCACGGCCTACAGCCGCAATACATAGTGCCGAGAAGATGAACGGGATCATCCCCCCTACAAATAATCCGGCTAAAACATCGGCTTTGTAAATATCAATATGGTCGATACCTGCCACACCCACAAAGGCTGCAAATAGAGCCAATGAGGTTAAAGCTGCAGATGCAATGGCAAAGCCTTTACCTGTAGCAGCAGTAGTGTTACCTACGGCATCCAGGTTATCTGTACGGTGACGTACTTCTTCGGGCAGTTGGTTCATTTCAGCAATACCACCTGCGTTATCGGCAATCGGTCCGAAGGCATCGATTGCCAGTTGCATTGCCGTTGTTGCCATCATACCCGCTGCGGCAATTGCTACACCATATAAACCGGCGAAATGGTATGAGCCATAAATGCCGGATGCTAAAACCAAAATAGGTAACACGGTTGATTCCATACCCACGGCCAAACCAGCAATAATATTGGTGGCGTGGCCGGTTGACGATTGCCTGATGATACTCATCACCGGGCGTTTACCCATGGCTGTGTAATATTCGGTAATGATCGACATCAGTGTACCCACAATCAGCCCTACTACAATCGAAAGAAACACGCCCGTTTTGGTAAATACAAGTGATCCGGCCTTGATGTTTCCGCTGAGATCCAAATCGCGGGTTAGGTACAAGTTACCCGAAGGCAGCATCCATCTTACCACAAAAAATGTAGCAATGGCAGTAAGTACAATACTCATCCAGTTACCCACATTTAAAGCGGTTTGTACACTGTCGGTCTCTTTTTTTATCTTAACAAATGATGCACTGATGATAGAAAATATCAAGCCCACACCAGCAATTACCATTGGTAGCAACACAGGAGCAATACCACCAAAATTATCATGTGATACAATCTCACGTCCCAAAACCATGGTAGCTAACATCGTTGCCACATACGATCCGAATAAATCGGCACCCATGCCGGCTACATCGCCCACGTTATCGCCTACATTATCGGCAATGGTGGCGGGGTTGCGCACATCATCTTCGGGGATGCCGGCTTCAACCTTGCCCACAAGGTCAGCACCTACGTCGGCAGCCTTGGTATAAATACCGCCGCCCACACGGGCAAACAGGGCGATTGACTCGGCCCCTAATGAGAACCCTGCTAAAACCTCAAGGGCTTTCTGCATTTCTTCGCCGTTTACATTGCCATGTACGTTTTTAACATAAATGGTGTAAAACACAATAAACAAAGATCCGATACCGATAACGGCTAAGCCGGCAACACCAAGGCCCATCACGGTGCCGCCTGTAAAAGAAACTTTGAGTGCTTTGGCTAAGCTGGTTTTAGCAGCTTGTGTAGTGCGTACGTTAGCCTTAGTGGCAATACGCATACCGAGGAAACCTGCAAATGCAGATAGAAAAGCCCCGATAAGAAACGAAATGGCAATTACCGGGCTCGATGTGGGTACTGTAGTACCAGAGTAAGCCAGCAAAATAACGGCAATAACGGCAAAGTAACCCATCACTTTCCATTCTGCACGTAAAAATGCCATAGCACCATCGGCAATGTAACCGGCCAGGGTTTGCATACCCTCGTCTCCGGCATCCTGTTTGGTTACCCAGGCAGCCTTGCCAATCATGACGGCAATACTGATGAGCCCGAAAACAGGGATCAGATAAATTAAATAAGTGTTCAAAAAATCCATATGGTCAGGTATATAATTGGTATAAAACGAATGTTCGTAAAATTTTTGGGACTTGCAAGTATTTGACACTGAATTTGTAGCGCCTGTATGGGCATATTAAATTTTTTAAATAGCTTAGGGCTCCAAATCACAAACTATTGATGGAACACACCCCCGAAAAGAAAGAAATGAAACACGAGCTGGGCTTGCTCGATGGTACTATGCTGGTAGCAGGCTCAATGATTGGCTCGGGTATTTTTATTGTAAGTGCCGACATTATCAGGCATGTAGGCTCGGCCGGCTGGTTGATTGCCATATGGCTGCTCACCGGTTTTATGACCCTTACCGCTGCCGTAAGTTATGGCGAATTAAGCGCCATGTTCCCCAAAGCGGGCGGGCAATATGTGTACCTGAAAGAAGCCTATAACAAACTTATTGCCTTTTTATACGGCTGGAGCTTTTTTGCCGTAATACAAACCGGTACCATTGCTGCAGTTGGGGTGGCATTTTCAAAATTCACAGCATATCTGATCCCTGCGGTTAGCGAAGATAATATCCTGTTTCAGACAGGTAAGTTTCACATCAGTGCGGCACAGATCGTATCGATCGTGTTGATCATTCTGCTTACTTATATCAATACCCGCGGTGTTAAAACAGGGAAGATCATCCAAACCACATTTACTTTAACCAAACTGGCCAGTTTATTCGGACTGATCATCTTCGGTTTCATCATGTTTAAGGGTGATGTATGGCATGCCAACTGGACTAATGCCTGGGACATACACTCGCTTAGCACAACAGGTACTGTTGCTGGTTTAGGTATAACGGCTGCATTAGGTGCTATCGCAGCATCAATGGTAGGTTCTATTTTCAGTAGCGATGCCTGGAACAGTGTAACATTTATTGCCGGTGAAATGAAAAATCCGCAACGTAATGTAGGTTTAAGTCTGTTTTTAGGTACGCTGATTGTAACGCTCATATACGTATCTGCAAATGTAATGTATACCGCTGTTTTGCCGCTGCATGATATTGCCACTGCTGAAAAAGACCGTGTTGCCGTAGCAGCTTCACACGTAATATTCGGTAATGTGGGTACAGTTGTTATTGCGCTGATGATTATGGTATCTACCTTCGGCTGTAATAACGGGTTGATCCTGGCCGGTGCCCGCGTATACTATACCATGGCTAAAGACGGCTTATTCTTTAAACGTACAGGTACGCTGAATAAAAACGCAGTACCAGAATTTGGTCTGTGGATTCAATGTTTAGTAGCCTCATTACTCTGCCTCAGCGGCCGCTATGGCGATTTACTGGATATGATCTCGTTTGTGGTAGTAATTTTCTATGTACTTACTATCATTGGTATTTATATCCTCCGTGTAAAACGCCCTGATGCACCTCGCCCGTACAAGGCTTTTGGCTATCCAATTTTGCCCGCCATTTATGTGATAATGGGTTTAACGTTTTGCGTATTGCTCATTATTTACAAGCCCGAGTTTACCTGGCCTGGTTTGATTATTGTATTGATTGGTATCCCGATTTATTATATTTCGCAAAGGAATGTGAAGAATGATAGGGAAGAGGTTTACGAGAGCCCGGTTTAGTATTTACGAAAAATATAGCACGACATTGCGGGTACGAAGCGTTATCATGCTGAGGCACTCGAAGCATCAGACCGATTAGCACTGACTTGAATAACGCAGAATCGCTTTATTATCCGTTTTCCATTAGGAAGGGTAGAGTAAGTAGTGAACCGTCAATGGATGTCACTTTCTTTTTCTCTCAAAAAGAAAGTAACCAAAGAAAAAGTCGTGGCTGCTCGATTTTCTTTTGACGTCAGTGGTAGGGCAGGAGTTGTACTATCCGAAAATCAAGATGCCACATGGTTAGGTTATTAACGGTTTGTGAGAGTATGAAAATTTGATATGGTTAGAGGTAGAAGGATTAAAAGCATTTATATAGAAAGTTTAAAGAACACACCCCCATCAACGTTTACTGCAAATTGCGGTAACAGTACTTTCCCCTCTCGAGAGGGGAGTTGCTGGGCAGAAGGTTTAACACTAACACTTAATAAGGGGTGTGTCCTCATCGCCTTGCTTTTACTATTCGTAACCGGAGTTAAGGCACAATCCCTCAATCAAAAACTCCAATCAGCAGTATCCCATCTTCAACAGGATGCACAAAGCACTTATGCCTCAATCTCATTAACCGTACTTGATGCCAAAACAGGCGAAGTAATTTTCTCTGCCAATCCCAATATGGGCCTCGCACCGGCATCAACCTTGAAAACCGTTACCACTATTACAGCGATGAATTTATTGGGGCCGGATTATCGTTTTAAAACAACATTAGCAGGTAGTGCCGGAGGATCATTAAGTGCTGATGGTACCTGGAACGGTAATATTATTATTAATGGTGGCGATGACCCAACTTTAGGCAGTTTCCGTTGGGAAGAAACTAAGGAAAGTTTTGTATTGCATCAGTTTGTTGAGGGCTTGAAGAAGGCTGGTATTAAAAAGATCAACGGCGCTATCATAGCCAATGGTGTAAACCATCCGCCGCAGGGCTGGATCTGGCAGGATATGGGTAACTATTATGGTGCTTTCCCCAATAACTTATGCTGGCGCGAAAACTCTTATGATATTTTATTGAAGACAACGCAGGTTGGCAAACCCGTAACCATGGCAGGCACAGTTCCATCGATACCTTACCTGCAGTTTATTAATGAACTGATTACCGGTTCGACCGGGAGTGGCGATAATGCATATGCTACTTTGCCGGTTAATAGTAATAAAGTTTTTCTGCAAGGTACCTATGCCATTGATCAGGTGAAAGGGAAAATAGCTGCAGCACTACCCGACCCGGCTTATGAAGCTGCCCGTCGTTTAAAGGATACTTTAGAAAGCGCAGGGATTAGCGTTACGGGTAAAGTAGAATCTGAAACTACATTAACTGCTGCAAAAAACAATTTTGATATTGGTTTGGGTAAAGTATTTGTAACGCATTACTCACCGCCGCTAAGAAAAGTGATCTATTGGCTTAACCAAAAAAGCATTAACCTTTATGGCGAGCAAATCCTGCTAGCCATGGCCGATTCGTTGAAGAATTCCGACTACCCATCTGTAACCCGCAATTACTGGAAGGCTCATGGTATCGACATCAATTCCCTGAATATTGTTGACGGCAGCGGACTATCTCCCGAAAACCGCGTTACCACCATGACAATGGCCCGCATTCTGCAAACTGCCAAGAAAGAAACCTGGTTCCCCGATTTTTATGAGAGCCTGCCCGTGTACAACAATATGCACATGAAAAGCGGTACCATTAATAATACGCTGGCCTATGCAGGTTATCAAATTTATAACGGGCGTGAGTTGTGCTTCTCTATCATCGTTAATAACTACAATGGACCGAGCTCGGGCATTAAGCAAAAAATGTTTAAGGTGTTGGATGAACTTAAATAAGAGAATCAAGAATCGAGAGACAAGAATCAGGACAAAACATGCACGTCATTGTGAGGAACGAAGCAATAGCAAACTTTACAGAGCGACTCTGCAAGTCGGGGATTGCTTCGTTCCTCAATGACGTGCTAAATGAAAAGTTTAGCTGTCTTGATTCCTGGCTCTCGATTCTTGATTCTCTTCTGCTCCCCCTTTAGGGGGCTGGGGGGCTTTTGCTACACCCTGTGCATATTAAATCATACAGCCATTTCTTACTTAATCAAGTAATCTTCAGAATTATAAACCTATAGTTATATAAAATCGCGCTATGGTTAACTGTGGAGTTTGGTATGCTATTGGCTTATAGCTAAATACAAAAACAACATTATATGAGTCAGCCTTTACGTTTAACTTACAGAAATTCGGATGTGGTATTTTATATCCTGAATAAGAAGCCATCTTTCAATAATCAGAAAATAGATATTATGCTGGAAGGTGAGACCTATCAATTACAAAAAATGGCCGGCAAATGGGGCGTGGATAATGCGGATGAACCTAAACAAGGATTAATCAGTGCTATTGGTAACATGATCTCTTTGCGGTACCGGATCTAAGACCGACCGCTTCTTTTTTCGCCGCAGTTATTATGCTGTGAAAAATCTGCTTCACAGAAAATACTTTGTAGCATTACACCTAAAAGGTGTGCGCGCCTCTTGTATCTCTGCAAAAAAAGCTACATTCAGCTATTGTGAAATGTATCATCGCTTTAATTAATAATGCAGATATGAGATTCGGTCAATTGAAATTTTTTTTATTGGTTATTACGCTGATCAGCTGTGTTTCGCTAACAGGCTGCAGTCAGAACCAGCAGCCTAAAAAAACGGTTAAGAA
>CAHJXH010000176.1 GCA_903644075.1 Sphingobacteriaceae bacterium
CGGCAACTGTTGCCATCAGCTGGTCGCAGTACCTAACCAAGTTTTTATCCTGGTTCGATCTTTACCTGCCTCCGCAGCTTACCCTCTCTCCCTTCGAAACTGCAAAAGCTGCCAATGGCGATGTGGTGAGTGGTATTATCAACCTGCCCGCAGCATTAATTGTAATTATTGTTACCAGCATTATTATCCGTGGTACCAAAGGCTCGGCATTGGTTAATGCCATTATTGTAAGTTTAAAAGTTGGTGTGGTGCTGGTATTTATCGCGGTGGGCTGGTCGTTTATTAACCCCCAGAATTATCATCCTTATATTCCGCAAAATACCGGTGTTTGGGGCAATTATGGCTGGTCGGGTATATTGCGCGGTGCAGGTTTGGTATTCTTTGTATTTATCGGGTTCGATGCCGTATCAACTGCCGCGCAGGAAGCTAAAAATCCACAGCGTAATATGCCAATAGGTATTATAGGTTCGCTGGTGGTATGTACTATCCTGTTTGTAATCTTCGCCCATGTGATGACGGGGATGGCCAATTATAAAGAGTTCATCGGTTCAGGTGCACCGGTTGCCATTGCTATTGAGAAAACACATTATCAATGGCTAAGCAAAGCAATTGTGCTTGCTATCTTAATTGGTTATACTTCAGTTATTTTGGTTGATCTATTGGGGCAGTCGAGGGTATTTTTCTCCATGTCGAAAGATGGATTACTACCTAAAGTATTCGCAGATATTCACCCTAAATTCCGCACACCCTGGAAATCAAATATTGTGCTTTGTGCTTTTATCGCGTTGTTTGCAGCCTTTGTACCCATCCGTGTGGTGGGCGAAATGACAAGCATTGGTACCTTGCTTGCTTTTGTAATGGTTTGTACTGGCATACTTATTTTACGCAAGCAACAGCCCGATGTTCACCGCCCCTTTAAAACTCCTTTGGTGCCGCTGGTGCCTATACTTGGCATTTTAACCTGTTTTGCCATGATGACTTTTTTACCCGGCGATACCTGGTTAAGGTTGATAATTTGGCTGGCTATAGGCTTGGTTATCTATTTTACTTACGGCAAAAAGAACAGCGTATTAGGCAAGGCATCCCGGCAGTAAGCCCTCCCACCCCTCCCTAAAGGGGGGCTTTACTAATTTATCGAAATGTTTTTTTTATCACCATACTTTAAAATGGCGTTGCTTGTAATGATGTGCGTTAATTACACGTAATTGATGTACACCCTTTAGTTTAACTTCTTTACCCTGGTAGTTAAACTCAATATCATTGCTGTTGGATGTATCATTAAGCCTTGCTCCTTTCTCGTATGATGAATCATCCATATCACGTGGCTCCTCGTTGCCAACCAACCTGCCGACCTCATAATGCAGAACCACTATCATTACGATATAAAATAAATACTTGGGCTTCATGATCCATGTTTTTATTAATCAACTAATACCGGCAGACGATCTATTGCTTAACCTCATCTACCTTCACTACTTCATACACATCTTTACCATCCTGTTTAATAGGTTGGTAATAGGTATCACCATATTTAACATAAGTGACATCCCCTACTTTAGTTTCTTTGCCCCCTTCTGGCAAGCTTGTTACTATAGCACCTGCAGTTGGCGGAACTACTGTATAACCGCCTCCTGATTTCTCATAAAACGTACCACCGTAATAGTAATTATTTGTAGTGGTGGCGCCGGTAATAGCCACTGTTTGGGCTGTACTTGGTATAGTGGTAACCACCGCACCTACAGGTGCCTGTACAACAGTGTAACCGCCGTTACTTGGTGCATAATAAACCCCCTGATCATAATGATACTGTTGATTAGCCACGGTTACAATAATGGCAGTAGTAGCCAATGCCGCTATAAAGAAACCCCATGGATGATATGCAGGGCCCCAATAAAATGGGTGGTACGGATGGTAAGCGTATGGGTGATAACTGTAAAAACTACGCCCTCCATAAACATAAGGCGGCCTGCTATAAGGGCGGTAATTATTTTGCCTTACCACTGTATTATGGCTGTTGTTAATATTTATAGTAGTATTACCACTGTTACGGTTGCCAGAGTTGTTATTAATATGGTTTGAGTTATTATTATTTATCCTGTTACCATTGTTATTTGCGGTGTTGTTAGGGCGATTAATGCCATTGTTGTTATTTGGCCTGTTAGCCCCCGCGTTAGGTCTGTTCACAGCACCTCTGTTATTACCAGGCGTTCTTCGGGTAGCGCCTGAGCTTCCGGGCCTTGTACGCGCGCCACCGCCAGCTCTATGGCCCGGTTGCGCAAATACGATTGAAACGTCGCACACTGCTATAATTAATACATAGGCTATTGAAACTTTACCAATCGCTAATAGTTTGTTTACGATCATTTTCATATTGAGATAATTAAGTAAAAGCAAGGGGTTAATGTTAAAATAAACAGCCGTTTTTATAACGGGATATTTTATTCAAATAAAGCACTGTTTAGGCAGATGTAGCTATTTGCAAAGGCTTGTTTTGTTGCATATTTAAAAATGCAACTTAAGCAGCTAAGAGGTTCTTAATTAATTAAGCTGTAAACTTCAAAAACACCTTGAATAAAAAAGTCAGGCCCTTGCGGACCTGACTAACAACCTATGAAAAACATGTGCCTATCTTTACCCCTAAATATTAAGCACATTACCAAATTTGGGAAGCTTTTATTACACCACCAATTAATTATCGGGCTTTTAAGTAGCAGATTGAAATTTGAAACTTCAAAAAAAGATGCACCTTTAAATTTTGTATCCGATTGATAATCTTAAATATGGATATTTCTTATTAATGTCGTCGTAATCCCTGTAATAGCCTTTCAGGTTAAAGAAACCGCCTTCTGCCCCGATTGATACTTTATTAAATATTCTATACCTCACCTCAGTAGAAAATGTGTGAAGGAAGTAACTGGACTTGCTGCCGTTTAATGTAAAGAACAAACCACCCTGGTAATTAATAGTACCCGTAAACCTGTTATTAAATAAAATGCCGCCATGCGCCATTAAACTCAGGCCCGATCCATAATCATAATTACGCCCTTCGCCATAATATAAATAGGCATCCGGCACCGCAGCCAATATTACTGCACCTGCACCAAAACGGGTTAAAAATTTAAGTTTATCATTTGTATCATATTCAGAATACAGGCTGAGATTAACACTTTGCCCACCATATTCAAATGACGAGTTATGGTAAAAATCATAATTCAGGGTTAATGAAAGTAATTGCTCCTGTTTTAAGGTTGAAGTGAGCTCCCACGATGACAGCAAACCATTTACACGTACTGTATTTAATCTGGCTGTGTCATCGGCACCCATTTCAACCATAATATCAAAATTATTGAATGGTTTTTTCGATTCGCGATACGGATCGCCATATAATAAGCGCAACCTGGCGTACCAACCTGTTTTTCCCTTGGTAAATAAATCACCATTATGCTCACTGATTTGCCTTGCGCCCAAATCTATCATACCAACAATATTAGCTGTATCCAGATCTGTATCCGGTTCATGCGATATCTTTCCCCATTTGCCATCCAGCAACCGGTTAAAACCGTTCATCGGGTTTATTAAAAATCCGGCAACCTCGCTCATTTGCCGTTTAAAGCCATGTTGATGTTTATTTACCACCCGGTTAGAGAGGCGGTAGGTCATCTCTCCTAAAGAGATGCCGCCTAAGCTTGTATTAATGAAATCGTTTGGGGCCGGGTTATGTGTTTCGCCTGCAACTTCCCACATAAAACTACCTGCAAAAGCCGCAGGTGCCGATTGCCAGAATGAGTATCCGTTACTTCTGAAAGCACTGTAATACATACTCCCCTGAATTGGGTGTGCAATTTGGTTGGTGGTAAAATTATTATCGTCCCACTCCCAGCTGCTTGGCTTTAAATTGTGGCCGATACTTTTAAACGTTACATGCGCAAACTCGGCATCTCTCACAAAGTAATTATACGACCATGGGATGATCTGCGCCAGCATTAATTCGCCAGAGGCCTTCCAAAAATGCTTTTTAACAGTCTGTGGTTTATATAATGTGGAGGTGTCTTTTAAGATTTTGACTGTATCTGTGGTACCAGCATGCGCCATTTGCACACAACCAACCATGATAAATAGCATCAATAAAGGTAACAATTTGAAGCCCGACCTATTTCTTATCATCTTAATAAAGATTAATCTTAATTAATTAGCACTTGAGCCTTCGGGGTTCTTTTTAGGGCCAAACAACGCGTGTCCGATTCTTGGAAGCAAATTAGTGAACACTAAATTACATTGTATGGCATTGTAATTTTGATTTTCTCCAGGCCGGGGTAAATATTCGTTTGAATAAGATAGTTCTATTTGCAAATTACTGGTAACACCATAGCCTGCACCAACTACAATCCTGTTACGATCAAACAAACCGCTCCCGCTAACCTTGCTGCTCGTTTTAAAAAACAACTCTTCAGACCCAATACCGTAAAATACACCTTTGGAAATTACACTGCCGTTGATGGGGTAAATAACTTTTATTTGGCCCCGTAAACGATCAACTGCTTCATAAACAGTATCGGTATTTTGAATATGCCGGTCTTCGATACGCCAACGTGTTGTTAGTATTAGCCGCTTGCGCTTGATATAATAAATTGCTTGCACAGCACTTCTCCATTCGGGTGCTTTACGCTGGTCTATTTCGGGCACGTACTTGTTATAGTAATAAGCATAAAAAAATGAAAGCTTCCATTTATCATTAGGGTTATAATGTACCCATGTACGCGCGTATAATTGTGCTAAGCTACTAAACAAGCTTGTATGCCCGGGTTTAGTAGTCCAGCTTTGCCCCAAATTAAACTCCAGCGACCATTTTTGGCTCAGATCATGATTAAAATCAATCTCATTATTAGCCTGATTATAACTTTGTGTTTGGGCATAAACCCCTAAAGCCGTTAGCTGACTTACGGCTGTTAAGCACAAAATTATAATCCATTTACGGTTCATCTAAAAAAGCAGCTTGTTATAATTAAAAGAAACGTCAGAACATTTCACTGCTCTTTTACTTCATAGCAAAAACGGTGACGTTCGCTCGCCCCCTGGCTACGCCTCTTGTATCGTACCAAAAATCAATTCTTCTTATTTTACGCTGGCCTACCCCACGAAGGTCAATAATACGGCTTTCACCGCCTTGTGGTATATCCATCATGGTTTCAATATTATCAGGTGCACCATCAGCATAAGTCACCACCATTTTTACCATCCTTAGTGGAGCGTCAGTGACTTTAAATTTAACCGCCCTGAAATTATTAAATGGCTCGCGCACAATTATGCCATCATGATCGGCAGTGAACCTGGCTTGCGTGGTACCTATAATTTGCCAGCTACCCACCGGTGCTGCCCGGGGTGTACGTATTTGTTGACCTTTGGCAATTTGTACAATTACTAATGCCAATACTAAATAGATAAATAGGGCTTTTTTCATGATGATATTTTAGGTGATTGTTTAATGATTTTATTTCAATTTAAGGTGCTTTAACTATTATGAAAACTATGCCAATGGGCATTAATAACAAGTTTGACTAATTGTTTATTTGATTATAACCTTTACAAAATCACGCCTTATGGCATTACTTAAATAAGTAAGTACAAAAAGTTTATTCGGCTTTCTTTTTAGATGCCGTACTAAACACATGGGCAATGGTTACAAAAAATGTATTACCCTGAAAACGGTTAACTGCGCTAAACTCATCAAACCAACGCACGCCTAATAACATTCTCGATTTTGTTAATAGTACATTGCTTTCTAAACCCAGTGAATACACATGATCTTTACCCGGTAGATAAATACTGTTAGCATAAGGGTTTATTATCCCTGGTGCGGGTAAATCATCCTCTGTGGCTTTGAACTGCATGTAATAAACAAGGCCCGCTTTTATAATTGAAGTCGGCATTTTAGTACCGTTAAAGGTATACCAGGTTTTCCCAAGGCCACCTTCTATTGTAAATATATCTCCCGGCTTAATATCAGTGCCCTTTTTATCATTATGGATCTCGTAAGAAAACAGGGATGAGAAAGCAATTGAGCCTTTTGGATCGAGCCTCAAAGTTGTACCGGTTTGAAACTCATTAGTAAACATGCCTAAACCTGCATTGCTGCTGCCGCCATATTCATATTTACCGGTTGGTATGTACATGCCGTAACTAAAAACGAAATCTGCAACCTTGGTTTTCCAACCTAACTGAAACGGTTGGAAATAGGTATCACTATAGGCGAACGAACTTTTAGAATTTACATTATTACCCTGGATAACGTTTTGAGCAAAAGGCAGTAACACAGTTGCCCCATAGTTACCTCCCAATATTTTTAACTTACTCACATAGCTGCCACCTACACCGGTAAGAAACATATTGAAATTGGGCTCGGCTATTTTATTACCACTGGCGTTTTTTAGTGATGAGGCATCATAGAAATAAACGGGCACTAATAATGAAAACGTTTCGGCCGGTGCTTGCGAACCCGCATCGAGCCCTATGCCACCAAGCAACCTGTCACCTTTCATTTGTGAAAACCCTTTTTGTACACCTACTATGCTAAGTATGCAGCAAATTATTATTGACAGTGTAATTTTATTTTTCATAACGATTTAGTGTTGTTTTTGAACAAAGGAACAGACTTAATACTGCATTAAAGCCCATTTTTGCCTTGTGGTTGGTTGCATTTTTAAAACTGCAACAATAGTATTTGCTTGCTGGCTGTAAGTTTAAATTACTCAAACTCAAGTATGGCTATCTGTTTTTCGCTTTCTGTATATCACACGCATAACAGGTTTTTGTGCCCTTGTATTTTTAACAGGCAATATGAGATATAATATTGCCAGAAACCTTTTAAGCTTTATTACATAATCGCTGTAAAATCTCTTTTTAGCCATCTTCTGAAATATTCAATACATTTAATTAATCTCAGGTTAGGGGCGTATGAGATCTGAAATTGTGTAAATATTATTAGAAAAAAATAATTATGTAATTCATGACGTTGTTCAAAGTGTATACTTTCAGGTATCTATAATTAATCAGTCATTACCCCCGGTTAATTTGGGAATAATAAATTTCGCTACATATAAAGGTTAGCTATAATAAGTTCAGATGGGTATCGCGGTTAAAAGTGTTATCCGTTTTCCATTCAATTTAAAATATCTACCCGTTGCTAACCAATACAAAAAAACTATACATTTTGTATTTAAATGCTTTTTTTGTTAAAAAAGCCGTTGCATTTTTAAATGTAGAACCTATCTAAATATTGGAACGAGGAAATACTACGCTCTGTGCTTATTTTTTTTGAGGGAATTGAAATATTCTGAAGGTGAAAGCCCTGTGAATTTGATAAAGGCCCGGAAAAAGGTTGTCCTGGAGGTAAATCCAATTTCCCAGCATATACCTTCAAGCGTTAATTGCTTCCATTCAATATCATCAATATTATTTTTAAGATATTCTATTCTTCTTAAATTAATAAAGTCCTGGAAATGTAATTTAAACTCACTGCTAATTAAACTCGATAAATGATGTGCCGGTATGCCGGTTTGTTCTGAAAGATCTTTTACAGTTATGCCCTTGTTTAAATACGGCTTTGTTTGTTTAAGCACATCGTCTAGTATCAGCAAATATTCATCTTTCTTTTTGGAACTGAAAAGTTGTTTTACCATCAAAGATTTATCCGAATCAACTAATTCTTCTACTTTATGCCGGGTAAACGTATGAGGGTTTACAGCCAGATTCAGCCCTGCATGTTCAAGGCTATATAAAATATGCGGATTTGATATTAAAAACACCAACGTGATCAATAAAATAAATGACATGGTAGTGTCGCTCACAAAATCGAGGCTGATAAAGCTAATGTTTACTATACGTTGTATGAGTAACGAGCTGAACAATAAAATCAAAGTGATATTAAAAACCTTAACCCAGTTAATTAGCCTGTGATTATAATGCAATGGTATTGTATGCCGCTTACGTTCAAAATTTATAATGCATACACTTTGCAGAAATGTATAAAAAAGCCACAGCAGAGATTTAGCAATCGACAAATTATAATATAAGCCGGCATGTGTTACGTTAACAAACCAGTTTACAGAACTATCGGCCAAAGCCCTTTGAATTGCCTCGGGGTTGCGGAGGCTTAAATTGGTTAACATCAAAATAACTATGGCAAATGGAACAAAGTTTATCCAGTCGTACTTTCGGTACATATTTAACGGATAAAAAACGTTACGGATATATAAATAGGCACTTGGGGCAACCAGGTAAGTAATTGATTTAGCTATGATAAATAAAAACGGCAGGTCAAAAAGCATATTCTGCATGTAGCAGAAATTGTATATAGAGCATAATGAAAGGCTGAATACACATAAACTGAGGTAGAAATTCTGTAAGAAATACTTTTTCGAGGAAATCAATACAATAGAAACTCCTACTCCTGCCAACCCGGTTGAAAAGAAGAAAAAAGGTAAAATTTTTGAGTCCATAGGTGTTGTTTTTATTAATGTTAACGAAAGTTTTTAACCACGGGTTACAACTTGTGGGTGTAAACCTTGTTTCAAATCACTAATCAGGGGTAAAATGATATTATGAAACAAAAAAATATGCGTTATACTATTCGGGTGGGGCGTTATTAAATTGTATGAATATTTATCCTAAGATATTAGGAGTTATATATTTTAAAGAAAATGTAGCAGTTTTTATGGTTTCAAATTATAATTTGAACCATTACAAATCCTTTTTAAAGTAGGTTGTTGGCGTTTCGCCGGTCACTTTTATAAACGCCCTGTAAAAAGTAGTGCGCGAATTAAAGCCCGCTTCGAGGGCAATACCTTCAAAAGTATAATTAGCTATTTTTTGGCCACTTATACTATTAATTATATATTCAACACGATATTTATTAATTAGGTCTCTGAAGCTGAGATGAAATTCGGTATTAATTGTTGCCGACAATACATGAGTAGGTATATCCAGATCTTCGGCCATTGAGGTTAAGCTGTACCCCTTATTTAAATAGTGTTTTTGATTTTGCAACAAATCATTAATAGCATCTTTTACAGTTTTTATTTTTTGCGTTTTATCCGCAATCTTATTAGTTTCATTAGGTACCAAAACAAGTTCTTCATCAAAACTATATAGCACTCTTGGCCTTAAAACCAAAATAACCGAAATGGTTAACAACTGTAGTGATACAGATACGTTAATGAAACTTTGCAGTGTATAAAAATATAATCCCAAAATACTTGTCAGAAGTATCAGGCTAAAGGTTGCGGTAGTTAGTAAGCTGTACAGCTTTAACCAATTGATAAGTACCTCATATTTGAGCTTAGTTTTATGTGGTGCCGACGCTAAAAAGTCGGTAATAACTTTCCATTGAAAATAAACATATATAAAAGCCAGAACCGTGCGAAATATGAAGTGAAAATGCGGTTCTAAAAAACCTTCGCGTAAATAAATAATTTCGGCCCTATGCGCCATGTAATACCTGATATCCTGCAGTTTATAATCGGCGCTTTTAAAATAAAATGGCATTAGCTCAATGCATAAAAACAGGCAGGGGAAAAAGTGAAGCCAATCAAATTTCCTGAATTTTGTTTCGCCATTAATGGTAGTACGCACGTATAAATAAGAAGCCGGCGCTACCAGGTACATAACCGGTGCTACAAGCCTGAACAAATGTGGCCATATCAAAATAAGATGTGAGTACATAATTGCCAAATACAGGCAAAACAATGCATACGATAATAGCGATATGCCAAGCAGCCGCTTATTAAAAACATTGTTATGGGGAAACAGCAGGATAATTAAACTTATTACTACACCATAAACTGATGTTATGAACATAAATCCTGCAATAAAATCAAATGTCATCTATGAAATCCGGAATTGTGATAAATCTTTGAGCGGAGCGGCTATGGTACTTTCTTATACGGAAAGCATTTCTTTATAGTTATTTATTTTATTCCAAAAAGAAGAAGATAGTATTTATTCAAATCAGCATTAATGTTTAGTTATTCAAATTTCCACTGCCTGACAAAGGAACGTTTATAAAAAATGAACCATCCTGTTTATGTATCATATTTAAAACTGGAACCTATTAACAAGCTCAAATCCATCAATTTAGGCAACAAGCACTTTATATTTAAAGTATAAATAAGCAAGCTTTATGCCCTGATATTTGGATTTATGAGCAAAAGACGTACTATTGATTTGGGGTCGAAGTTGGGCTATGAAGAAGCCCGCATTAACGCCCTAACCCGGTATAGAATAGCCGGTAGCCTGCCTGAAGAAATTTTTGACCATTATGTACAAATGGCTACCCTTATCTTCAGGATACCTGCTGCCATTATTGCTTTTGTCGGCGCCGACCTGGTACATTATAAAGCAAGTATTGGTGTTGGTAGTGCTGCCCACAGTACACGCTATGGAATTCCCTGTGCCGAAACCATTGACTGCGGAAAAGATATACATACGGTTGACCTCGCAAAGATTAACTATGGTTCAACCCCATCAAATTCTGAACCTGCATACAATTATTATGTCGGTACACCTATTGTTACAGCCGACGGGTATACGATAGGTTGCTTAA
>CAHJXH010000177.1 GCA_903644075.1 Sphingobacteriaceae bacterium
CAATTCTGGAAACGAGGCCACAAATTCTTCTGGAACTTGTCTATCACCCTTAACAAAACAAAGTGGTTAAGCAGATATAACAGAATTGCAAATACTACAAAATTACCTACACCTCTATTTATTAAATAACCCAGCACGGCTGCGCCTGCCATAAACATTAACACACGTAATGTCTTTTTATCAAATTTAGGGTTATCATGCTCACCTTCGTGGTGCGGTTTCATAAAATCAACCGCAAAAACCGGGTTCATGATATAAGCAACCAATAAAGAAGCTAACAAGGTAATGATCAGTGTAATTGGCAGGAAGAACATGAAGTGACCGATTAAGCTGTTCCAGAATGCCAAAGGCACAAACGGAGCAAGCGTGGTCATAGTACCAGAAAATACTGGTAAAAACACCTCACCGGCGGCCATTTTAGCGGCTTGCTTAATTGGGATAGCACCATTGTTAAATATCCGGTGCGTGTTTTCAATTACCACAATGGCATCATCCACCACAATACCTAGAGCAAGCAGGAAGGAGAACAGTACGATCATATTGAGCGTAAAACCAATAGCCGGCATCACCAAAAAGGCAATGAAACATGATAGCGGTACCGACAAGGCCACGAAAATGGCATTGGTACTACCCATAAAAAACATCAGGATAACTGTAACCAGGATGAAACCGATAATGATCGTGTTGATCAAATCGTTCAGGGTAGAACGAGTTTTGTCAGACTGGTCACCGGTAATGGTAATATCTAATCCTTTAGGGAAAACTGTTTTCTGCTTTTGTTTAATCAGGTCATAGATCTTGTCAGAAGCCTCGATCAGGTTTTCTCCCGATCTTTTACTTACGTTAAGCGTAATTACATTTTTAAAGTTCGGGTTGTTAGGCGTTTTTAAACGCGCAAAACTCTCCTGATCCTGGAAACCATCTACAACCTGGGCAATATCGCGTAGGTATACAGCCTTACCTTGCGGGTTACGGATAACCAGGGCATTAACCTCTTCGGCACCTTTAAAATCCTGCTTAATATCGATAGTACGTTGTACACCATCATTTACAATAGCGCCCGCAGATGAAATAATGTTTTCGTTACCTATAGCCTGGATAATATCGTTATAGCTGATTTGAGCAGCAGTCATTTTGTTAAGATCTACGTTGATCTGAATATTGGGCTTTAAGGCACCAACTTCGTCAACCTTAGATATTTCTTTCATACCCTCGATATCATCTTTGATGTTATCTGCATATTCCTTCAATTTTTTCAGGTCATAATTACCTGAAATATTGATGTACAGGATAGGCAAATCGGCCACGTTGATATCAGAAATAACAGATTCTTTTAAATTGTTATCATTCTGCGGCAAATCTTGTTTGGCTTTATCAACTGCGTCCTTTACATCCTGTTTAGCATCTTTAATTTTGATGTCGGCGTTAAATTCAGCAGTTATTATCGATACGTTCTGCTGCGTATTTGATGTAACCTTTTTTAAGCCTTTAAGCGATTTCAATTGCTTTTCAAGCTGTTTGGTTACCAGCGTTTCAATATTTTGCGGCGATTGTCCGTTATATATAGTCGTGATATATACTTTCGATTGTGCAATGTCCGGAAAGTTCTCTTTGGGTAACCTGTTATAAGTCAACAACCCGAGTATCGTAATGAGGAATATCATTACATAAACGGCAGTTTTATTATCTATGGCCCAACTCGAGGGGCCAAACTCTTTGTCTAAATCTTTCATTTTTAATTCTTTAAAAAGATTAATTACCTGATGAAGCTTTAACCTTATCGCCATCCTCGATATCACTTGCACCATCGGTTACCAGTTTATCACCAGCTGCAATACCAGATAATATTTCGGCGTTGCCTCCATATATTCGGCCTACTTTAACTGTTTTTTGTTTGGCTATGCCATTATCGTCAACGAAAACATAATCGCCCTGCTCTGATTTCTGAATAGCCTTGAAAGGAACAACTAATGCAGTTTTACTGCTATAATCAGCAATATTTAAAGTGGCTGTCATGTTAGGGCGCAGCGTTTTACGCGAAGGTAATTTAACCTCCACAGCAAAGCTGCGTGATCCCGGGTCAATTACCTTGGCGGCAAATGTTACTACAGCATCCAATGAATCGGCTGCATCTGGCACTACTATTTTAACATGATCGCCCTGATTTACACGACCTGAGTAAGATTCAGGCACATCGGCCTTAACCTTTAACACATCGGCATTAACAATACGGATACCGTTTTGACCTGGCTGTGCCACCTGACCAAGTTTTAAATCCATCTGATCTACAGTGCCATTAATTGGCGACTTGATGCTGTACATTGCAGCTTGTTGCTGCAATGATGCCAATTGTTTCTGGCTGCCTTCTAAAGTTGTTTTAGCCTGCAGAAATTGAACCTCGGTACCAATTTTTTGATCCCAAAGGTTTTTTTGGCGCTGGAATAAAGTTTTATTTAAATCAACCTGTGTTGCAATCTGGGCAATGTTTTGTCTCAATACATTATCATCAAGCTGTACCAACACCTGCCCTTTGCCAACATGGTCGCCTACTTTTACACGAATAGCCGTAATTGTACCCGGCGATTGCGGGTAAGCAGTAACGTTATCCTGCGCATCAATACGCCCTTGTATCTGTATATAATTGGTAAAGTTGCCTTGCTTTACTTCAACTACGTTAACATTAGTAACTTTGGCCGAATCCTGGGCACCACCTTTAGCTTCTAACGCAGCAATTTTGCCGGTAATTTCAGATTGTTGCTTTTTAAGATCTGCAAGTTCGGCTTTAGGATCTTTAGGCTTACTGTTGCAGGCCGCCAAAGCCATTAAAGCAACTGCACTAGTGTATAATATTTTTTTCATGTATGTTTTATCTATGATTGATTAGCTGATTATTGAATTTTTCCGTATGCCCTGTCTAAGTCTACTTTGCTGATTAAGGCATTGTATAAACCTTGTATATAACTGTTATCTGCGGTTACCAATGATGTTTCGGCCTGGGTTACCTCAATGCTTGAACCCACACCCTGCTGATATTTAATGCGCGACACCCTTAATACCTCTTCGGCAACCTCACGGTTATGTTTCTGGTTGTTTAAAGTTTGCAAGCCATTGATATAGCCGATACGTGCAGCACTGGTTTGCAGGTTTAAAGCATTCTTCAGGTTGTCCATATCATTCTGTGTTTTTTGAACAGATATCTTAGCTTGCTTTACCTGGTTAGTACGCTGGAAACCGTTAAAAATTGGCACCTTTAAATTTAACCCAATATAGCTTGACGGGAATTGTGAATTGTATAAAGTACTGAACCCGTTATTCTGATATGACGAGGTGTAATTTGCAACAGCCGACAGCGTTGGCAGAAACTGTGATTTTTGCCTTTGCAGATCAAGCTTATTTAACTTTAACTGGGTTTCGTATAAACTATACTCTACCCGTTTATGGTAAGCAGCTGTATCTGTGGCCACAAGGATGCTCTCTGTTTCAGTTTCATCAAGTTTAACATCTTCTAATTTGTCTCTCAGTGTTAACTGGGTTTCGATAGGCATACCCATTTGAAATTTAAGCATCTGTATATTAAGTATCAATAACCTAAGTGTATTGGCACGTGTAGTTACCAGGTCGTTAAGTTGTACGCTTACACGGTCAACATCAATTTTTTCAACAAAGCCTTGTTTGTTTTGGGCGGTAGTTTGGTCGTACTGCTCTCTAATTTGTTTAATGTTAGCATCAAGAAGTTTAATACTTTCACCGCTTACCAATACCTGGTAGTATGCTTTAGTAACCTGCACATTGGCCTCTATCAAGCTACGGGTAACATTACGTTGCGAAAGCTCTTTATAGGTTTTTGAAGCCTTTAAGCCTACCAGGTAGCTGCCATCAAATAAAATCTGGCTTGCATCCAGCCCTAAATTTGATTGATACTTTACACCGAATTTAAGGGGAATATAAGTACCGGGTGCACCGATAAATTCTCCTGGAATTAAGGTAGTTGGTATTTTTACATAATCTAAAAATGAGGCCGAGCCATTAATTTGCGGCAAACCAATACCCGTTGTTTCCTTTACCTTGTATTCGGCACTTTTAACATCCAGGCGTGCATTTACGATGGTATCCTGGTGTAAATATGCATATTGAATACAATCCGCCAGTGTAAAATCATACGACGGACTAACCGCAGGCGTTTGCTGTGCATAACTATTTAAGGTAGCCATGCATAACACCAATCCCGCTTTAATTACATTCTTCATTTGTTGCGTTTATATATTGAGTGGTTGATTATTCCTGATTTATATTTTGGTATTCGTTAAGCAGTTTATAGCCTTTTAGCGTACAGATGCCATAGTTAAAGTGTTCAAAGAACTGTTGTTGCACTGTCCATACATTAAATTCATTAAAAGGGAAAATGGCATTATTAAAGCCTGTTTCTATTTGTGCCACCCGCATCAATGCCATAATTTTGGCATCAATTTCGGGGCGGATATAACCTTGCTCCTTGCCTTTGTTTAACAGATCAACCAAAGTATCTACCATGATCTCTGCTTTAAAAGCCTGAAACTCCTTCCACGCATCCGAATGATATTTCTGCATATCATGCATCACAATCGGGTTCATGCGTGCTATCAGATCTTCAGAGCATTTCATCATGTTCAACATCTTCTCTATCACATTGCCAGACTGGGCCATAATATCATTTATGTCTTTCTTATCATGCTCCAGTCGTTCTTTCACCAGTTCTACCACCAGCTCATTTTTATCAGAAAAATGCTGATAAATGGTTTTTTTCGACATGCCTAAATGCTTTGCAATATCATCCATGGTCACACTCTTTATGCCGGCCTGCATAAAAAGCTCAAACGCTCCTTCTAATATCCTCTGTGTCTGACTCATATCGAAGGCAAAACTATGGAAACATTTTTTGATTTCAAAGTTTCCATTCGAAATTACTTTCCCTCACCATTGCTTAATTATTACCTTTGCATAAACTATATATTAATTGATGGACCTTACTGCCCTTTCTGCTATATCGCCTGTTGATGGTCGCTACCGCAACGTAACCAAAGACCTTGCTGCTTATTTTTCAGAGTACGCCCTGATTAAGTACAGGGTGTTTGTAGAAATTGAGTATTACATAACGCTTACTCAATTTAATTTGCCACAGCTCAGCACTTTAGATGCTACTGTTACACAGAAGTTACAAAGCATTTATAAAAATTTCAGCGAGGCCGATGCACAGTCTATCAAAGACATTGAGAAGACTACCAACCACGATGTAAAGGCTGTTGAATATTTCATTAAGCAAAAGTTTGATGAGATAGGTTTATCAGAATACAAAGAGTTTATCCATTTCGGTTTAACTTCTCAGGATATCAACAACACTGCCATTCCATACACTTTCAAGTTGGCTTTAGAAGAGGTTTATTATCCGGCTATTGCCGAATTGATTGATCTGCTAAAACAATATGTAACAGATTGGAAAGATGTATCCATGCTGGCGCATACGCACGGCCAACCTGCATCACCTACCCGTTTGGGCAAAGAGATTCAGGTTTTTGTTGAGCGTTTAGAGAGCCAGCTAACCTTATTAAAGCAAGTACCATTCTCTGCCAAATTTGGCGGCGCTACGGGTAATTTCAACGCACACCACATCGCGTATCCTACTCATGATTGGAAAGGTTTCGGCAACCATTTTGTAAATGATGTTTTAGGTTTGCACCGTTCACAGTTTACCACCCAGATTGAGCATTACGATAACTTTGCGGCCCAATGCGATGCATTGAAACGCATCAACAACATCATACTTGACCTTGACCGCGATATGTGGACCTACATATCGATGAACTATTTTAAACAAAAAATTAAAGCCGGAGAAATCGGTTCATCGGCCATGCCGCACAAGGTTAACCCGATTGATTTCGAAAATTCGGAAGGTAATGTAGGTATTGCCAACGCTTTATTTGAGCATTTAGCAGCCAAACTACCCGTGTCCCGTTTACAGCGCGATTTAACGGATTCTACCGTATTGCGTAACATTGGTGTGCCGGTTGCCCATACTTTAATTGCTATGAAATCGACCATGAAGGGTTTAAGCAAGCTGTTACTGAACGAAAGTGCTTTAAATGCCGATCTGGAAGCTAACTGGGCTGTAGTAGCAGAAGCTATACAAACCATCCTGCGTCGTGATGGTTACCCGAACCCTTATGAGGCTTTAAAAGAGCTTACACGGGTTAATACAGGCATTAACGCTGAAACTATAGCGGGTTTTGTAGATGGACTTGATGTTAGCGAAAGCACCAAACAAAAACTTAAAAACATTACGCCGCAGAACTATACGGGCATATAGTCATGTATAGGTCAAATCAACAGTGCATAACACTTTAAATGATTTTACTGTATAACTTTGCTAATATAGATTAAGACTAAAAAGAAATTCTCATGAATATCAACGTATATACCGAAAGCACACCTAACCCGGCAACAATGAAGTTCATTGTTAACAAGTTGCTGATTAACGGCAGTGTGGATTATCCTACTAAAGAAAGCGCCGAAAAATCAACTTTTGCAAAAGAGCTTTTTAAATTCTCATTTGTAAACGGCGTATTCTTCGCCAGTAACTTTGTTACTGTAACCAAAGCCGAAGGTGCTGAATGGGATGATGTAGAACCAATTGTAAAAGAGTTTGTAAAAGGTGCTGTTGAATCTGAATTAAAAGTTCAGGAAGAAGAGCAAGCTGATGTAAACTTTGAAGGTACAGATGCTGAGGTTAAAATTCAGCAGATATTACACGATTACGTTCGCCCGGCTGTTGAGCAGGATGGCGGCGCTATCGCTTACAAATCATTCAACGAAGGTGTGGTAACTGTTGAGTTGCGTGGTTCATGCAGCGGCTGCCCGTCATCAACCATCACTTTAAAAGCCGGTATCGAAAACCTGCTTAAACGTATGGTACCAGAAGTACAGGAAGTTGTTTCTGAAGCTATGTAATTCATTTTGATTTCACCGCGATCTTATGGTGATTTCACTGATATACAAAAAGAGAGGCGATCCAAATTGGATCGCCTCTCTTTTTGTGTTAAATCCGAAATAAATTAAATTTCTTTATTCATGTCCCAACTCTCAAGGTAGTCGGCTACCTTTTTAATGAACGAACCACCTAAGGAACCATCAACCACACGATGATCGTATGATAATGACAGGAACATCATATGCCTGATGGCTACCATATCGCCGTTAGGGGTTTCTACTACTGCCGGTTTTTTCTTGATAGCGCCGATAGCTAAAATAGCTACCTGGGGCTGATTGATAATTGGAGTACCCATTAAGTTACCGAATGTACCAACGTTGGTTATGGTAAAGGTACCGTCCTTAACTTCGTCTGGCTGAAGTTTATTGTTACGTGCACGATTAGCAAGGTCGTTTACTGATCTTGTAAGGGCAACGAGATTTTTCTGATCTGCATCTTTTATTACAGGTACTATCAGATTACCACTTGGCAAAGCAGTTGCCATACCAATATTAATATGCCCGCGTTTGATGATCTGTGTACCGCTAACCGATACGTTAATCATGGGCATGGCTTTAATAGCTTGTGACACTGCCTCAATAAATATTGGGGTAAAGGTTAGTTTTTCACCATATTTAGTTTCGAACTGGGCTTTAGCTTTTTCGCGCCACTGTACAATATTGGTAACGTCGGCCTCAATAAATGAGGTTACATGCGGTGCAATTTGTACGCTGTTTACCATGTGCTCGGCAATCAATTTGCGCATGCGGTCCATCTCGATGATCTCATCATCAGGGCCAATAGAAACTGCCGGTTTAGCAATAGGTGCAACTTGTGGCTGCTGAATTTCGGGCTGTGGATATGGTTGCTGTGTATAACCCGGTGGCATAGCATAATACACCGGCATTTGCTGATACACAATGTAAGGTGGTGCCTGCTGATACATACCCGGCGCCGGCATACCATAAGGTGGCTGCTGATAAACCGGTGATTGCATTGGCATGCCAAAAGGCTGTTGTGCAGGAGCTTGCGGTTGTTGTACCGGCGCTGCTTGTGGCTGCTCTGGTTGCGATGCTGGCTGTTGTGGTGCTGCAGGAGCTCCGTGTGGTTGTTGCGGTTTACCGTTACGATGGCTTTGCAAATAATTTAGCAAATCATCTTTAGTTAAGCGGCCTTCTGCACCTGTGCCAGTAATGGTATCTAATATCGCTATGCTCAGGCCTTCCTGGGCAGCTATACTTTTTACCAGAGGCGAATAAAATTTATTAGACTGGCTGCCCCCGTCCTGCAAAGGTTGCTGAGCAGGTGCCCTATCTTCAAGCTGGTTTATACCAGGAATATTTTGCGTTTGAACTGGCGCCGGTTGTGGTGCAGAAGTAGTTTGCACTGGTGCTGCGGCAGGTGCGTTATTTAACGTTGCCTTTTCTTCAATCTCAATCAATGCGATAGCCGCACCAACTTGTACAACATCATCAACCTTAAAAAGCTGTTCAGTTAATTTACCGGCTACCGGTGATGGTACTTCAGAGTCAACCTTATCTGTAGCGATCTCTAATACCGCTTCATCGGCTTCAATATAATCACCAGGGTTCTTTAACCATTTGATGATGGTTGCTTCCGCTACGCTTTCGCCCATTTTTGGCAGCAACAACTGATAATTCGACATAGATGAATTCCTAAAATTAATCTGTCAAAATTAAACTATTTCGGCGCTTTTAATCAAGTTCTATTAATAAAGTATTTAACATACCTAAAGCGGCTATAGCTGTACGCTCTATATTTTGTATCCTTTTGCTACCGAAAGTAAACTTTTTGATCAAACTTTTACCACCTCCGGCAACTCCAATCCACACAGTACCAACCGGTTTATCGGGCATACCACCATCAGGGCCTGCAATGCCGGTTACTGCAATTGCATAGTCCGACTTAAAGTTGAGCAGCGCTCCTTCAACCATTTCTGTTACAGTGGGCTCACTTACTGCGCCATATTGCCAAAGGGTTTCATTCTTAACGCCTAAAATACTTTCCTTCAACTCATATGAATAGGAAACCGCGCCACCAAAAAATACTTTCGACGAACCTGCATGTTGTGTAAACAGGTGCGAAATATATCCTCCGGTACAACTTTCAGCAACAGAAAGTGTTAAATTTTTGGCTGCCATTTTATTCAAAATAGCTTTCTCTAAAGCAATGTCTTCTTCAGCTACTACTACTTTGCCAATTCGCTCTACTAATAGCGCACTATAATGATCTATCTGTTTTTGCAGATCGCCTGTTTTATCTTCATATCCACTCAATCGTAACCTTACCTGGCCTAGTTTAGGCAGATAAGCCAATTTAATAGTTGGTGGCAGGCTGTTCTCAATATCAGCTATACGTTCGGCCAGAAATGATTCGCCCTCTCCTACCGTTAAAATAGTTTTGTGGATTACTTTAGGCAACTGAAACTTTTGTTCCAGCTTCGGGATCACCGTTTCTTGCATCATATACTGCATTTCGAACGGTACGCCGGGCATCGAAACATAAATTTTACCTTCATAATCAAACCACATACCCGGGGCTGTACCGTTGCCGTTGTTTATTACTTCGCAATTTTCGGGAACTTCTGCCTGTTTAATATTTACATCAAGCAGTGGGCGATTATATTTGGCAAAAATTTGCTTTACGTTTTCAAGCGCAGCATCATCTGTTCTAAAACCTACACCAAAATATTCGGCAAGTGTTTTTTTGGTAATATCGTCCTTGGTTGGGCCAAGGCCACCAGTAATTAAAATAACATCGGCTCGCTGGTGTGCTTCGGCAAGTGCATTTAAGATGTGTTGCTTATCATCTGATACCGATGAAATTTGTTTTACACGTACACCAACTGCATTTAAATGAGTCGCCATCCAGGCCGAGTTAGTATCAATGATCTGCCCGATAAGTATTTCGTCCCCTATGGTAATAATCTCCGCAAGCATATTTTAATAGTAAGGGTTATAGTATTGGTTGTTTGTATAGTCGCTTCGTTTGCTCAGTTTCAGATCCTGTAAAATAGATGCTTTAACACGCAGCATTACACTGTACATTTTTAAGTAACCGAACGGAATCCACTGTACGGCAAGGTCCCAACAGTGTAAATCGCGATAAATACCTAACTGGCAGGTACTCACTTTTTGCTTTCTTATATCCAAATCCGAGTAGTAAGTAACTTTCCACTTTGGTGTAATATTTACATCACCCCGGGCCTGTATGGTATTGGTTACTGTAGTTGAGGTTACGTTATTGGCATAATTGAAACTATAGCTTAAGTTTACATTCCAGGGCACATTAAAATCAACAAATGCGCTCTGATCCTGGCTTACCAGCGCCAAGCGTTCGGCTTGCTCTGGCGTAAGGCCTTGTTGCATGGTGTTATTAATGCCATTCTGTACATTGGGATTAAGCTTATTGCCTGTTTTAGCATTAGAGTTTAAGCTAATATCTGTAGATGCAAAAAATGAGGTTAAACGCGGTAATTGGCCGTTTTGCCAGGTATAACGATCTATCCGTTGGTAAAATTTATGAATCTGATTGCCACTAATCGTATCACGAATATTAACCACATATGG
>CAHJXH010000178.1 GCA_903644075.1 Sphingobacteriaceae bacterium
CTGCGGTATCAGATAGGTAAAGTATCCCCTGCAAACCAAACGGAATTGGCTTGGTAAACTTTAAGTCCCAATGCAGGTGCGGCCCGGTGAATTTATGGGTTGATGTCTCTGGTGGGTTAAAGCCAACACGGTCTGTATTTACCCAAATATCTTTGCGCTGCCACAACTCCTCGTATGCCTTTCTTATGTTATCCGATTGCCGGTTTCGCTCCAAAGCCGGGTGCTGAAACAGCTGCACCATAATACCTTGTTGTGATGGGTGGGTGGTATACCACGTCGTCGGGTCATATCTTTCCATCCCAATATGCCCACAAAGCGCTGCAATTGTTTCGTCACAATCTTCTTTGCTTACAGCATTCCTGATGATCACGTAGCCATTTTCGTCCCAGCATTTTAAATCGGCGGGGGAGAGTATTTCGTATACTATAGGCTCTTGGCCTGCTATACTTTCTCCGGATATCATCCGGTTAAACTGCTCAATTTTTGTTTGGTTTATACCCGTACTGTTCTCCAAAACCCAGTTCTCAAATTCTTCGAAGCCCGGTGCAGACCGGTACAGATATTGCAAAGTAGGTTCTAAACCAATGCCCAAAGCGCTTAACAGTGTAACATCTGTTTGCCATTCTTCTTCTAATTCGCCCTGTTTTAGTTGCCCGTTACGTTTTAGCATGGCTTTATGCCAATAACGTTTCAGGTGCATTATATTTAGTTTACCTTTTTCCTGTGATGAAGTTAGGTCGATGGTTAGCATGATAAGTTTTATTCGTTTTTATAAATATATCCAAAGTTTAGTGCAACAGAAATCCATAAAATCAGATCAGCCATTAAGGTATCCTGGGGTATTGCACATTGTTCGGCAGCGATACGTACAGCTTCTGTATAATTATTAGCAGTTTGCAGGCTTTGTAAAAAACACCATTGCCATTGCTCAATTTCCTGAAAATTTATCCTGTAATGGTTTCGGCTAACGGCTAAAAAGCTGTCCTTCTTTCCAGGTATTACAGGTTCCTGTGTTTGATATACAGCTTTCACATACCCAGCCAAAGGCCAGCTGAGGTTCAATAATATCAAACCCGGCGAAGCCTGAATATTAGTGGTATCGAACAGGTATAATAAATCGTTTAAATAATTAGGCTTAACTGTTCTGCCCTCCAATCCTTTAACACGAGAGATTTCTGCCAGTGCACGCTCCAGTATGGCCAGCTCTACAGGCAGATCGAAGTCGTTGGATTGTTCTGTGTTTTTAGGTTGCGATGCTTTTAAAAAAGTTGCAAAGTTTTTACCCAGATCATAAAGATCGGGTGAGGTTGAGGGTTGTTCAATCAAATAAGCCCGTACAAAAGTATGGAACAACTCTTCGCCCAAAAGTTTACATACCGCAGGGTACTCCGCTTCCATACATTCCATTAAACGAAGGATATAGCCGCGGGCATAGATCTCAATTTTTTGGGCAGAAGTTTGCCTTAACGTCGCTTGTACTACTTCGCTATTGTCGAGGTTGTAATAATCGTCGGCCAGTCTTATTTTATCATTTAATGCGCCCGGCTTTACGATGATAGAGGTAAGCCAGCGTTGTATGTTGGCCAGCTCAGTCATGTGTTATTTGTACTTGATGGTCAACAGGGTTAGATACTGCATCTACATAAGGCGTGCGGTGAACAGGCACTTCGGGTATATAACCCTGCATAACCTGCTTGGCTTTTTGTACTTCGGCTACCAGTTCAGGATATTCGGGAATATTGGCATCCCACTCTAACAGCGTGGAAACGCCACCGGTTAACTCCTGAGCCAGTTTATACAAATGCCATACCTGCGTAGGTACAGGCTGATCGTGGGTATCTAATAAATAGGTATCACAATCAGTCGGTCCGGCCACATGCATCTGTACTACGGCTTTATGGGGAATATTGCGGATATAAAACTCAGGGTCGAAACCATGATTAAAGCCCGAAACGAATACATTATTAACATCGAGCAATAAACCGCAGCCTGTCTTATTGACCAGTTCTGTCATAAACTCCCACTCGTGCAGGGTTGAGCTTTGAAACTCCATATAAGTTGATGGGTTTTCGAGGATCAATGGACGCTGCAAAATGTCCTGCACCTGGTTAACACGATCACTTACATGCTGCAGGCTTTCGAGCGTTAGGGGCAAGGGTAAAAGGTCGTGGGTGTTGAGGTGGGCAACGCCGGTCCAGCACAGGTGATCTGAGATCCAAACCGGCTTTACAAAATCGGCCAGTTCTTTTAACTGTTTCAGGTAACCAAGATTAAGCGGATCGGTACTGCCAATAGACATCGACACGCCGTGCATCACAACTGGCCTGACAGCGCAAATATGCTCAAGCACATGCCTGCCATAGCCAAAATTGTTAATGTAATTTTCGCTGATGATCTCAAACCAATCAACAACCGGGTCATTTTGCATGAGGTGGCTGTAGTGTTTGCTACGTAAACCAACGCCCAGGCCCAAATTTGGCAGGCCCAGGCGGTTTGTATCGGTTATACTCATAATTGATCAGGTAGATGGTGGAAACGCCAGTCTGATATCGCTAGGTTTCGGTTTCTCAGGTGGCGGTAGTTTGCGGAATTTTATCACCTCGGTGTAAGCATTCCAGGCAATATCGTGTACCATATCGCCGGTATTGAAAGGGATTGTTCCGTCTAGCTTTTGGATAGGGTGCGGAGGCCTCGGGCTAAAATTGTTTAATTCCATAATGCCCGATGTTACAGCACTCTCACCTTTTCCCGAAATAACAGGATAAATTTGCGATGCCGAAATTGGCACTGCGCATCCACCAAAGCTATTGCAAACGTTATCTCCAGGGGCACTGTATACAATTCCTGCAGGTTTGGGCGGGGTAGGGCCGCATAAGTTTTCTGCCGTTTTAAGCGACATCACACTGCTGCCGCATGCTTTAGACTGGCCAACCTGCTGTACAAAACCGCAACCGCCCTGCGCTTTACAAGAGTTTGAACCACGGCAATTATGATAAATTTCGGCAGAGGCACAGGTGGCAGGATCGGCAGTGCTTGGAGAATTTAGATCTAAACCCTGGCAAGCGTGGTACAATACACCGTCCTGAATCGGTTGCACACCTTTCGAAAGATCTGGCAGCTGGCCAAATACAGCCCAGCACATCATCAGCCTATCGCCAGAGCCACCCATGGATGGGAATGGGAACCCTACACCCGGATTGGCCCAAAACTGATCGAGCACGGTGGTGATCCCTGCAATAGCGCCGGTTGCTATTTCGCAGAACTGCTGATAATTAGCCGCGCGTTTAGGATCGTTCATATCACCTGTTCCACTTGGGTCATTTAGCCTGTTTAATGCGCCTGCAATATCTTCGGCTTTTGGTAACGGGTATTGGTTTTGGTCGTAAGTATCTGTTTTAAGGTCTTCGGGTTGCCATTTGTTAAGGCCTGGTCTAACTTTGTTGTGCCAGGTTGGCCATGTTACAATACGGTCGCATTCCAGGTCAGTTCTGATCTCGATAAATCGCTCGTAATGGTCATGTTCGCCATTACCGTGGCGGGCAAAAGCATGACTTGACGGTGCGGGTTTACCTGTATCGGTGAAATTAGGGTAATCTGCTTTTAATGCTTCGTCGGCGGCCTGGTTAATAGGTTTTACAGCCTGTAAACCAAATGTTGGGCGCAGGTTTTTAGTAATATCAGCACCCTCGCCCTGGTCTGTAATAGCGCATATCAGCCTGAACACTAATTCTTTTGCTCTCTCGGGTAACCAACCTTCAATCACCGTATCCATCTCCTGGAATTCTTTGTAAGGGTGGCCGGATGATACAGTGTTAAATATATCCTGTTGAATGGCTGCCGGTTGATAAATTTTCTCCCAAAGTGTGGTTACTTCGCCTGCTGTATCTTTGTAGGTAATGTCCAGATAATCCCAAAGGCATTGGTACATCTGGCCTATGCTGCCAAACATCGGTAATGTATCGCCCGGTTTCCAGTCTTCAAACGGCGCTACCGGGAAGTACTTATGTTTTTCTTCTTCTTTAACCCGCCCTTTAGCTATCTCTTCACCAGCTTCGATGGCCAGGAAAAGATCGTTTTGGGTATGGTTCAATTCATCTAGCTTAACCCTGATCTTGGTGTAATCAATACCTTCGTAAAAGTCTTTACAATCTTTCAGGTCGATAATTCCGGGGATGGTTGTTGATTCCGGGCTGTAGCAACTCCATGCATAGTTATCGTCTTTTGTAGATAACTGGGTAAATACCGGTACTACGCCAACTGCAGTGGCAATGTTTGATGCCAGTTGCAGGTGCAGCATTTCTTCAATAAAAACACTGAAAATGGTGTTGAATGCTTTTTCATTCTCGGGGATGTTTTTAGATGGGTTAATGCCCGGCCTGAATGTGGGGGCCAAGCCTGGCCATAAACGCCCCTGGTACAAATTATTGCTGCCTGTAATTTGGTGTACGCCTTGTATGGAGTACAACGTAGTCATGTAAAGCGGGATGGTAAATAATTCTACGTTAACTGCGGCTTGTACAATGGCCTTTACAGCGGCATAATCGGTTTCAAAAAGCGATGGATCGCGATCGAAGAGATCTTTTTTGTCTGCTTGTGTTTTCATGAAAATGGATAGGTTATTTGGTTTAATAAAAGTATCAAATAATTATCCATAGAAACAACAATTTGGGCTAAAAAAGATGCCTGTTAACCACTTTAAAGTAAAGCTGTTAATAGGTATTGAAAAGCTGTTTTTACCCTTTGATGGTTTGGAGGTTATGAGTCCTAATGTTGGCGCGAGTTTGTAGCTCGTGACCTCCTCATAAAATAGGTACGAGCTGCAAGCTCGCACCAGGGATGGGCTACTATGTGCCGCATCTTTAAAACTTGCTTCAATTTATACCCCTTATTAAAGCTGATGGTATTAGCAATGCCGCTGCATTCCCCTTTTAAGGGAAACTACTGCCAGTGCAATTTGCAAAAACGTTCACAAGGGGTATAATTTATATTGATCGAACTTGGTAATCCCAAGGAAGGAGTTTTACAATGCGATATAATATTACCGCGCTACATTATTTATTGCTTATCTAAAATAGAATTAATTACACCGGCCAATCTGATACCGCCTTTTTCGATCCTTTTCTCCAGGATGGGTAAATGCTGCCGGTAGTATTCTTCTGTAAAATTGGGGTCTTGTGCGGCTTCTTCATAAAGTATGCTGCTGATCTGGTACGATTCCCATAGCCAAACCATCACTGTATCTTTTTGCCACTTCTCTATTTCGGCAGGCGTGGCATTGTCGTATTCGGTAGCCATCTTTTTGTAAGAGAACCCTTGATGGTCTATAATACCCTCATCCCATAAACTGTGCAGGTTTTCATTATACCCGTTATGGATAATGGGGATTGTATTACCACCCTTATCTTCCGCGTGGCTAACGTGCATGGGTTGGTGCAAGTCGCCAATTATGTGTACAATAAACTTTAAAGCATTGGCTTTTTGTGCTCGTGATTTTGATGGATCGCCTAATTCATGTTCAAAATTCAGCAAGGCTTTATAGCCATTCTCTTGCGGCATATTGGTTATGGCATTGGCAAATTGCTCGAAAGTATAACCACTGGGTAAGTTTATATAATGCCATGGCGTGGTATATTTATACTCGGGCTAGGCGCGTAATTCATCAGCATAAGTACTTACATCGGCCAGTGATTCATTACCCAATAACTTTTTAACAGCTAAGCGGGCTTTAGGAGTAAGGTGATTTTCGGCAATTTGAGCCACGGCACGGTGGCCGGTTACGCCCCAGGATATGAGGCTTAAAGTACATACGGCAGCCAGGGCCAATACCAAGTATTTTTTCATTGATAGTATAACAAGTTATGGGTGTAAATATTGCTATACTTATATGAAGTTGTGATTAAGATATTATTTAAGTATTTGTAACGCTAATGCATCAGCAGGCGACTATAGGGTATAAAAATTACCGAAGCCATGAAATCCTTTTCAATATTGCGGTTCACAGTAACCGTTCTGGTACTTTTAGTAAGCGCCAATAATTTAAAAGCCCAAACCTTTGTTTATAAGCCCAAGGATATTAAATTATATAATATTATTGCGCATGAGGACAGCGTAATGTTCGACGCTTTTAATAGCCATAATTTAGAGGTATTAAAAAAAAATTTTGCCAAAAATGTTGAGTTTTACAACGATGGTGGAGGTGTAAGTGATTATGATACCACCATTAAAAATTTTGAAGCTATGTTTAAACGTAATGAAATTACCGGGTTACGAAGAGAACTGGTAGCGGGCAGCCTGGAAGTTTATCCTGTACCTGGTTTTGGTGCCATTGAGGTAGGTACACATCAGTTTATTCATACAGAAAATGGCAAAGAAGAAATTGGTACCATGAAATTTATCCAAATCTGGCAATACAGCAAAGGCGAATGGAAAGCCACCCGTGTGGTTAGTATAGGACATTAGGGGGCAAGGATTGGAAGAAAAAGGACAAAGGAGCAAGGATTTTTAGAAAAAGGATGTTGGACAAAAGACACCTTCTAAATGTCTTTTGTCCTTTCATCTATTAATCTTTCTGTCCTTCTTCCGAAAATATCTCTAATACTTCTTTCCAATTATTGGCGCGTTGGTGATGGTTGTAGTTTACATTATGAAATGCATGGAACATAATGGTTTTGCCTTTAAAATTATCGAGGTTTTTAAGGTGATCATCAATCATATAATCGGTGTTGATGATACTTTTATCACCGCAAAAAATAATGTTCTTCCAGCTGATGGCCGGGAAGTTTACATTCAGCCATTCCAGTTTTTCGGTCAAGCTTAATGGAAACTCCATAGCTGCTGATACAATGTAGATCTCAAATTTTTCGGATAGGATCTCAATAGCTTCCTGCACGCCTTCCATAAGCGGCAGGGTGGAGAAGAAACCGGGAGTTAAAACGTATTTTCTCATTATCCCTTCTTCCGGAAAGGCGGTTTCTTCCGTTTTGCCAGCTAATTGGTCTTTGGTCAGTTTAATGCCGAAATCGCGTTTGTACCAGTTTAACCATTGGGCTTCTACATCGGCTAAAACGCCGTCCATATCTATAGCAATCGTTTTTTTCTTATCTGTTAAACTCATCTTGCAAAGATAAGGTGAATGGATAAAGGCGAAAGGATAAAGGTGAATGGAAGTAAAGGGACAAGGTAAAAAGTGAGATAGGATTTGAAAGGATAAAAGCGCTGAATGGGACTCTTGTTCTTGTCCTTCACCTTTATTCTTTTGCCTTTCACCTTTACTCTGTCACGTTTCACCTTTTAAAGTGTCTTGTAGGTAGCTTTTACAGAAGGTAAGAAAAATTTCTTACCTAAAGTTTGTTTCGTACGAAAATATTCCTACCTTTGGTTCGGAGATGAATATGGAAGCACAAAACAAACAAATAGAGCCTACTAAATCGGAGTTGGAGATACTGCAGGTGCTGTGGGAATTGGGCCCATCAACCGTGCGTACGGTTAACGATGAGCTGCTGAAGCAAAAGGATGTGAACTATACCACCACCTTAAAGTTGATGCAGATTATGGCCGATAAAAGCATCCTGAAGCGCGACGAAAGCCAGATGAAACATATTTACAGTGTGGTAGAGGAGGAGCAGAAAACCAAAGCCCATTTGCTGGATAAGTTTGTGGACTCGATGTATAAAGGTTCGGCAGGTAAACTCGTTATGCAGTTACTGGGCAACAAAAAGGCATCGCAACAAGAATTGCAGGACATCAAAGACCTGCTCAAGAAACTCGAAGAATAGCTGATCATTTAAAATCTTACGATCATGGATCTTTCAACAATAAAAGAAATAGCCGGTTATGTAGTTAAGGCCCTGTGCAACACACTTGTCCACTCTTTATGGCAGGGTTTGTTGCTGGCTGCTGTGGCCGGGCTGATTATTATTTGTACCCGTAAGTGTACCCCGGTGCGGCGATATAATTTGCTGATTGCTTCTTTGGTATTATTTACCTGCGCAGTTACCTATACATTTATATACCAGATGCAAGAGGTGCAGGTTTACAGGACCATGGTGTTTATAAAACCCCATCAACTGGTTGATAATACGCCAGATGTACGTATTAAAATCAGTACGCCTGCATTTACTCAAATTAGTGGTGTAAATACTTATCAACTCATCAGTTATTTAAATGATCACGCTTATAGCATTGTATTAGTATGGTTCCTGATTGTTTTTGCAAGGAGCTTACAACTCATGACGGGCTTGCACAGTTTATACTATATGCGCCGCAGAAACATTTTTGCTGTTGACAAAGTATGGCAAAACCGGGTAAAAGAGTTGGCCCAACAATTGGGCATTAAACAGATTGTTAGTATTACCGAGTCGGGCATAGCCAAAGTGCCGATGGTGATCGGTCATTTAAAACCATTGATCCTGATCCCGGTGGGCCTGATGACCGCGTTATCTACCGATGAGATTGAAGCGATACTGGTTCACGAATTGGCGCATATCCGCCGAAGCGACTACCTGGTGAACCTGTTGGTTAGCTTAATGGAGATCATCTTCTTTTTTAACCCCGCGGTGTTATGGATCTCCTCATTAATTAAAGCAGAACGCGAAAACTGCTGCGATGATATTGCCGTAGCGCAAACCAGCAGTAAGGTAAATTACATTAGGGCGCTGGTATCCTGCCAGGAGTACCAGCTTTCGGCACCGGCTTATGCCATGGCTTTCAGTGGCCGCAAAAACCATTTGATGGGTAGAGTAAAACGCATGGTATCTAACAGTAACCAGTCGCTAAACGTAATGGAGAAATCATTATTGGCTTTGTGTTTGGCAACAGCCGGATTGCTGACTACCGCTTTTTCTAATGCTGATAAAATCAATAAAATGGTAGATAACACAGCGAAGGCAATTACGCATGTAAGCAAGGCTATTAAGCAACAGGTAACATCAGAAACTGTAACTAAAATATCTGATCCGGATGATATAAAACCTGTAACGCCAATTGTATCCACCGATAAACCTGTAACCGATACTGCTCAAAAAATAAAACCGGTAGAGAGCGATACTATCAAAAATGATAAGGTAAAAATGCACCCGGAAACTCCGCAGCCAATTGATGAAATAACACCGATTAAAGAACCGATACAACCAATTGAGCCAATTCGTCCAATTGAAATTAAATCAGATTTAAAATCAAGTCTCGACAAACAAACCTTGGCTAAGCTTGATGACGCTAATCAAAAAATACTTGACGCAAACAATAAAGTTCAGTTAGCGGCAATTCAAACAAAACGGGCTGGCCAACAAGCTTACCTTGCCTCGCGCGCTAATTATGATGCTGCTAAATTAAGTTCATACAAGCCATACAACAGCGAAGATTATAAACCTTATGATGCTAAGAGGGAAGATAGCAATAAGGACAAGCTTACTAAAGCATTAATACAACAGGGAATCATTCAAAAAAAGAATGACTTGGCATCTTTTAAATTGAGTGATACCGAATTTATTGTGAACGGTAAAAAAATGCCGGATGATGTTTTCCTGAAATTCAAAAAAGAGTTTGTGCCTGCGCCGGAGAATGGCAAAAAAGGAAGCTGGTCGTGGATGTATAATTATACTTCTACCACAGAAACAACCATTAACTAAAATATTCTAAAACCTGATTTCTATTTCACAAATAACGGTGAACAGGGATAGCTATGCCCTAACGTTTGCCTGCCAATAATAACACAACCTTAAAAACATACCACACAATGAAATTAAAAATTGCGGCTTTAATAGCCACATGGATAACTATTGCCTCAACTTTTGTATTCGCCCAAACGGCATTGAAAATAAGCGGTCGGGTTAATGGCAGCGATGGCAAATCGATGGATGGTGCTACGGTGTACCTGTTGCGCTTTGCCGATTCTGTATTGGTTAAAACGGCTTTGGCCAGCACAAGCGGTGGTTATCAGTTTGATCAAGTGAAACAAGGCGAATACAAGCTCTCGGTAACTATGATGGGTTACCAGAAATACAAAAGTGAGGTAATTAAGCTTGGTCAACATGATTTGGTTATCCCTGCCATTACCTTGCAACAAAGCGGTACTACGTTAAGAGAAGTAACCATCAGCAGCCAGAAACCATTGGTTGAGCATCTGATAGACCGTACCATAGTTAACCCAGATGCATTGATCAGTAATGCGGGCGGGACTGCTATTGATGTGCTCGAGAAATCGCCTGGTGTAATGGTGGATGAGAACGGCGCGATCAGTTTGCAAGGCAAAAGCAATGTGAAGATCTTCATTGATGGTAAGCCCACTTATCTTTCAGGTACCGACCTGGAGAATTATTTGAAATCGCTGCCCTCATCCAGCATTGATCAGGTTGAACTGATGACCAACCCGCCCGCTAAATACGATGCTGCAGGTAATGGCGGGGTAATTAATATCCGTA
>CAHJXH010000179.1 GCA_903644075.1 Sphingobacteriaceae bacterium
CCGTGCAAAGTTGAGTTAATGAGCGGCTGTGTTGTTTGTTGTGCGCTGGCCAGCTGTATCCACAAAGCATAGATCAGCATTAACACACCACTCTTTAAGTAGAAATGTTTCATTAGAAATTAAAATGTAATAAGTGAATTCACAGCATAAGCCAGGGCTGCTACTGTAAAAAAATCAAGAAAAATGTTTGGGAAGAAAAACTGCTATCAGAACGATAAAGGCAGTATTAGCAACAACAGCTACAACAGATAGGAAGAGTACAGGCAAAAGCTTGGGCGCTTTTGAAGTTTGAAGAGAACGATGAAACCGGAGACCGGGACAGCCCCGGTAACTGCCTGACTATATGTATATTTGTTTTCATAATTCAAATGTATATAAATTCTATAGAATTAGTATACAATTATTAAAAAAAGATAAAATATTTTAAATCAGTCTTTCCAATGCAATCCCCATTGCTGCAATTGTTTTATAATTTGCAGTAAAGCACGGCTTTTGGTGGTTAACGAATAACTGATCTGCACCGGCACAACATCACCTTCTACATGCTTCTCAATAAATTTTTCGGACTCGAGTTCGCGCAAACGTTGGGTGAGCATGTGGTCTGATGCGGTTGGGAAAGCCGCCTTTATTTTATTAACCTGGTTTACCCCCAGCGAAATATCATAAAGGATCATCATTTTCCAACGGGTGCTTATGGTACGCAGTACATCGTTTACTTCGGTAGTATTCTCCAATATCCTAAGGTTATGATTATTGGTCACGTTATTCTTTAAAATGGTAGCCATCTGTATGTTATTATCTATGTTTCTGAATTTAATTTTTGCTGAGGTATGGAGGCGGATTCGAACCGCCGTAAAAGGTTTTGCAGACCCCCGCCTAACCACTCGGCCACCCTACCCTGTAATGAAATGTTATGTCCTAATTTTGCGCATAACATTCCCATCAATAGCTATTTTCTGCTTTAGCTTTTGTCCCGGTGCAATGCTTTTGTAAAGCCTTTGCAGATATCCTGCTATCGGAAATTAATTAATTATGCTACGCCGATTTTTTATTAGATAGGTACTTGTTCGACTGGTAAACTGTCTCTGTAATATAGTTCAATGGCAAGCCTGTCAATATATCCTCATTGGCATGTGCAAATGCCACCTGGCGCAGGTTATCTAACACATAAACAGATGGCAAGGGCACGTTCTGGTCTACACCTGCATAGCGGTTCCATGCCGGGCTGCTATCGGCATAAATGCCTAACAGCTGCGAAAGCTCGTGCTTAACATCATTGTAGTACTGAAGCGACAGGCTGTGGTCCCATAAGGCTTGTTTAATATCATCGTCGTTATCGGTAATCACCAGCAGGTTACCGTAATGATATTGAATTTGTTGCTGAATACTATTTAATTGCTTTAAATGCGCAATACCGGTTGCCCCCCACTGGCTCGAATAAAAATATAGTGCCAGCGGCTTTTTAGTATAAGAAAACGTTATGCCCGATTGATTATAAACGTTCTCATCAAAAAGTGGATGCCATTTATTGCTGGTTTGGCTTAAACCGCTGATAAAATCGCCAGGTTTTGTCGGCCTTAATTTGGTATAGGTTTGCATGTTAAATTCCAGCTCGGTGGTTAATTCTATCGTATCAAATGCGGGGTATTTCAGATTATTGTTAAGCATATTTTTAGGATTTAAATGTTATTGAAATGTGTTAATAACTCATGAGCAGACTCTTAGCAACAACAATAACTTAAACCATAAACAGCTTTATAGTAAATGGACTGAATGGGTTGATACACCTGTTTAAACGAAGACATTGGATTGTGATATAAAATGATTTGTAAATGAACTGCGGGCGCTGATGGCCTCTTCTGCTATCTAATTAACAACAACACATACAACAGCTACAGGTAAAGCTGCTCATTGATTTTTGGTATGGTGTGTTAATTAATTTCATCATTTTATCTGGCGATCTTTCCCGGTTTGCCTCGCATCCGTAGCCGATCTTATTTCTTTATAAGACAAAGCTAAAAATAATCTACCAAATTAGTAGTCTTTTTTTTGAAAAAATATTTCCGGGAGGTGTTCCGGACTTTTAAGTCATTTTTTAATTCTCCCTAAAAACGGCCTTTCAGATATGTTCAGCACCATTTTTACGCTTTTGCCATGGTGTTCCGGGTGTTCCAAAGTGTTCCGCTTTCAAAAAACGGAACACCTTACATAACAAAAAAAGCAGGCTAAATAGCCTGCTTTAATAAGTTCTGCTGGATCATTTCTGATACTTCAAAGAAAGTGACGAGCTTTTCGTGCTCAATACCAAACTCTGCCAGCTCATTTATTTTCTCCACGCTGCGCTCAATGTGCGGAATGGATGATACCGCGTCGGGCGATAAATGAACGTAGTGCTCGCGCCTGTCGGCGGGGTTACGTTCAATGTAAATCTGTTTCTTTTGCTCCAGGTAAGAAATAATACTTACCACACGCGATTTATCAACCTGTAACAGTTCGGCCAGCTGGTTTTGCGTAACAGGGCGTTCCTGTATGGCAAGCATCAGCAAAGCCTCAAAATGGTGGTCGAGTTCGAAGGCCGATAATTCTTTTGTCAGCATCTTTTTGTAAAGATTGTTGATCTGCCTTAAGCTGCGTGATATTAATTGGACTTGTTTCATAACGTTATATATAAGGGGTACTATATTTAAGTTAAGACTTCCCGTGCTTTTCGCGGTCAGCTTTATTTTCGCGGTGCGATTGTTCTATCTCATATTCCAGTTCGGCATCTATATTTTGCTCTTCTACCTTTTTGGCTTTCTCCAGCAATTCTTCATGGTGGGCCTGCAACCAATCGAGTTGCTTTTTACCGTAAGAGAATTTGGTGAACAGCACAAACAGCACCGGCACAATAAATATCGATATGGTTGATGAAGCAATCATCCCACCTAACACCGTAACACCAATGGTATTACGCGATGCAGCACCTGCGCCTGTTGCCAGGGCCAATGGTAATACACCCAAAATAAACGCCAGCGATGTCATAATAATTGGTCGCAAACGTAATTTCACAGCCTCAAGGGTCGATTTGATAAGCTCCTCTCCCCTGTCGACACGTAATTTGGCAAACTCCACGATCAGAATCGCGTTTTTGGCTGATAAACCGATCAGCGTGATCAAACCTATTTGCGCGTAAACGTTGTTAGTCAATGTCGGCACACAGGTAAGCGCTAAAATTGCACCGAAGGCACTGATAGGCACCGCCAGCATTACCGAGAATGGTACAGACCAGCTCTCGTACAAGGCCGCCAAAAACAGGAACACAAACAGGATACTGAACATGAAGATGTATACTGTGGTAGAACCTGCCTTAATCTCTTCGTAACTGAGGCCCGAGAACTCGATCGTATAACCTCGCGGTAAAACACGTGCGGCCAGCTTTCTTAATTCTTCCAAACTTTGGCCGCTGCTGTATCCCGGAGGGATAGCGCCATCAACTTCCGCGGAACGGAAAATGTTGAAGTGCGAAATGAGCGGTGCGGTAGAGATTGCCTTGTAACTAATCAATGTACTTAGGGGCACCATGTTACCAACCGAGTTACGTACATAATACTTGTTCATATCGCCAATAACTGCACGATAGGTGGTATCAGCCTGAATAACGGTGTGGTAGGTACGGTTATAGAGCGTAAAGTTATTTACGAACGAGCTACCCATGTAAGACTGCATGGTGCTAAATACATCAGATATGTTTACACCCATCTTTTCGCATTTATCGCGGTCTACCGTGAGTTGATAACTCGGGGTATGTGCCGAAAAATAACTGAATGAAGTTGAAATAGCGGGAACCTTATGGGCTTCTGCAACAAAGTTTTGAACTACCTTTTCAAAGGCATGGATATCATCGCTCGAGTTACCCTGCTCTATCTGCATACTGAAGCCCGCAGCTAAACCAATACCCCTGATAGGTGGCGGCTGGATAACCACAATGTTGGCATTCTTAATACCTGCTTTAGCAAAGCGTATTTTGAGCGCCTTGGTAATACCCTCAATCTGGGTGGCCGGCGTGGTACGCTGATCCCAGGGGGTAAGCATACAGAACATGGAGCCGTTATTTGAGTTGGCACCACCATTTAGAATATTAAAACCAGATATCGCCGTATAATGTAATATACCGGGTGTTTTGGTTACAATCTTCATCATCTTGGTCATCACGTTAACCGATTGTGTGGTTGATGATGCCTCTGGTAACTGATAAGTTATGTATAAACGCCCGCCATCTTCCGACGGCACAAAGCCAGATGGCTTAAGCCTGAATAAAAGCCAGGTACCAATACAAATCAACAACAATAACAGCACAATATAACGGGCTCCTTTAATGCTTCGGCGCACGCCATTGGTGTACCTGAAGGTTATTTTATCGAAGATCCTATTGAAATGGAAAAAGAACTTATCGAACCAGTTTTTCTTTGATGTTTCGTGATGGCTTGGCTTTAACAACAACGTACACAATGCCGGCGTTAAGGATAGTGCAATAAATGCTGATACTACAACAGATATAGCTATAGTGATAGCAAACTGCTGATATAACCTGCCCACAATACCCGGTATAAACCCTACCGGCACAAACACCGATGCCAGGATCAATGCAATGGCAATTACCGGTGCCGAAATCTCTTTCATGGCATGATAGGTAGCCTCCTTGGGCGACATGTGCTGATCATCAATATAATGCTGCACGGCCTCAACCACAATAATGGCATCATCCACCACAATACCAATGGCCAGTACGAAACCAAACATGGTTAAGGTGTTAATGGTAAAACCAAGCGGTATAAAGAAGCAGAATGTAGCCAGGATAGATACCGGGATAGCAAAGATCGGGATCAATGTTGAACGCCAGTTTTGCAGGAACAGGAATACCACAATAGCAACCAGTCCCAAAGCTTTTAATAAGGTACCAATTACCTCATCCATCGAAACCTTGATGATGGTTACAGATTCGTAAGGCACCGAGTAGTCAACATCCGCAGGGAAAGCCGTCTTTAATTTTTTCAACTCTGCGTACACATTTTCGGCTGTTTGCAATGCATTACTGCCTGGCGATTGATAAACCTGTATGGTTGAACAACGGTTACCATCAACAAATGCATTACTGGAGAAGGTAAACTTACCCAGCTCAACCCGTGCCACGTCTTTCAAATAAACTAACTGGCCTGTTGCAGGTATGGTACGTACTATTATTTTTTCATAGTCTGATACCTTGCTCAGCATCCCGTTTACCAGTATACCGGTTTCGTAAGTCTGTGAGTTTTGTTGCGGCGGCGCACCTACAGAACCTGCTGCCACGTATACGTTTTGGCCGTTAAGTGCGGCGCTAACATCGCCCGGCGTTAAACCATACGAAGCCATTTTATCCGGGTTCATCCAGATCCGCATACTAAATACGTCGGTACGGGCACTTACATCGCCCACGCCGGGTACACGTAGTATGGCATCCTTAATAAATGTGTTGGTATAATTATCAAGGAAAGTAATATTGTGCGATTTTTTTGGCGAGTAAATAGCAACCAGCATCAACTGATCTGGGTTACTGGCACGCACCGTTAAACCCAGCTTACTTACTACCGATGGTAGCAAAGGCGAAGCGATACCTACACGGTTTTGCACGTTAAGCGCAGCCACCTGTACGTTGGTACCTATTTTAAAAGTAACACGGATACCTACCCCACCGCTGTTGGTGTTGGTGCTTTGCATATACTCCATGCCGGGCGTACCATTCACCTGCTCTTCAATGGGTATGGCAACAGTCTGTTCAACCGTTTCAGCATCGGCACCGGTGTATGATCCGTTTACGGAAACACTGGGTGGGGATATATTAGGATATTGATCGACCGCAAGGTTGAAAAGACAGATTAATCCCGAGATCATTAATACAATAGATATAACGATCGCAGTTACCGGTCTTTTGATAAAAGTATTCGCTATCATGCTTAACCCTGTTTACTTAATTCACGTGATTTTTGTATTTCGTACTCCAGTTCAGGATCGATATTTTGTGCCTCTACCTTTTTAGCTTTGGCTATTAATTCTTCGCGGTTGGCTTGTAATGCTTCCAGTTTTTCTTTTCCGTAAGAGAAACGTGTAATCACAACATACAATACCGGTACAATGAAGATAGCTATGGTAGATGCTGCAAACATACCGCCCAATACCGTATATCCAATTGTTTGCCTTGCCACCGCACCAGCACCTGTTGCCAATACCAGCGGTAATACGCCGAGGATAAAGGCCAGCGAAGTCATGATGATTGGCCGCAGACGAAGGCTCACTGCTTCGAGTGTTGATTTGATGAGCTCCTCACCCATATCAACCCGCACCTTAGCAAATTCCACAATCAAAATCGCATTTTTGGCCGCCAAACCAATGAGCGTTATCAAACCAATTTGCGCGTAAACGTTATTGGTTAGCGTTGGCACAAAGAGTAAGGCCAGGATAGCGCCGAATGCACCGATTGGTACTGCCAGCAATACCGAGAATGGTACAGACCAGCTCTCGTACAATGCCGCCAGGAACAGGAACACGAAGGTGATAGAGAACATGAAGATGTAGATCGTAGTAGAACCTGCTTTTTGCTCTTCATAACTCAAGCCCGAAAACTCGAAGGTATATCCTTCGGGTAATGTTCTCGTAGCCAGTTCTTGTAAGGCTTTCAAAGCGTCTGTACTGCTATAGCCTTCGGCCGATGTACCATCAATTTCCGCAGTACGGAAAATGTTAAAGTGCGATACCAATGGTGGCGCAGCAATCGGCTTATAACTGATCAGCGTACCCAGTGGCACCATATTACCGGCAGAGTTGCGTACATAGTATTTATCCATATCCTCTATTTTGGTACGGAATAAAGTATCAGCCTGCACCACCACGTGGAAGGTACGGTTGTAGGTAGTAAAATCGTTAATATACAAACTACCCATGTAAGCCTGGATAGTGGTAAATACGTCGGCGATGTTTACGCCTAGTTTCTCGCATTTCTCACGGTCAACAGTCAGGTTATAGTTTGGTGTGTGTGCCTGGTAATAACTGAAAGCTTTAGATATAGCCGGATTTTTATTGGCAGCTGCTAAAAACTTATTGATCACCTTTTCAAAATCCTGCAGGTTATCGTTGGTGTTCCGTTGCTCTATCTGCATACTAAAACCAACGGTTGCACCCACACCCGGTAAAGGCGAAGGCTGGATTACCTGTACATTGGCATTTTTAATACCTGCATCATTAATGCGTTTTTGCAATACGCCAACAATGCCCGGCACCTGCTCACTCGATTTACCACGATCGTCCCATGGTTTTAGCTGGCAATAAATAGTACCGTTGTTGGAGTTACTTGCATTGGTTACCACGTTTAAGCCCGATAGCGCTGCGTAGTGTGCCACCCCCGGTGTAGATGATATCACCTTCATTAACCGCTGCATTACATCAACAGATTGTGCTGTTGACGATGCCGGAGGCAATTGATAAGTAACGTATAAGTTTCCATCATCCTCTGACGGGATAAAGCCCGATGGCTTAGCCTGAAACATAAAGTAAGCCCCGGCACAAATAGCCACCAGTAATATGATAATCAGTCGTGATGACTTAATACTCCATTTAACCCCATTGGTGTATTTGGCCGTAACCCTATCAAACCAGGCGTTAAACTTGGCAAAAAACCTATTCATCCAGTTCATCTTTTTACCTTCCGGTGTAGGTTTTAGTAACAGGGTACACAAGGCCGGCGTTAATGATAAGGCGATAAATGCCGAGATCATTACAGAGATCGCAATCGTTATCGCAAACTGTTGATATAATCTACCCACGATACCCGGGATAAAGCCCACCGGTACGAATACTGCCGCCAAAATTAAGGCAATGGCAATAACCGGGGCCGAAATATCTTTCATGGCCTGGTAGGTTGCTTCCTTTGGCGACATTTTATCGTGATCGATATAATGCTGCACGGCCTCGACGACGATAATGGCATCATCCACCACAATACCAATAGCCAGCACGAAACCGAACATGGTTAAGGTATTGATAGTAAAGCCCAGCGGGATGAAGAAACAGAAAGTACCGAAGATTGATACCGGGATAGCCAAAACAGGGATCAAAGTCGATCGCCAGTTTTGCAGGAACAGGAATACCACAACAGCAACCAGTCCTAATGTTTTCAACAACGTCCCTACTACGTCCTGCATCGAAACTTTTACTACCGTAACCGACTCAAACGGAACTGAATATTCTACATCAGAAGGAAACGATTGCTTTAACTTAGCCAGTTCGCTATAAATACCATTAGCTGTTTCGAGCGCATTACTGCCCGGAGCCTGGTAAATTTGCAGATATGAGGCACGGTGACCATCTACAAATGAGTTGCTCGAGAAAGTGAACTTACCCAGCTCAACACGTGCAACATCTTTCAGATAAATTAGTGCGCCTGTAGCCGGGTTGGTTTTAACAATGATGTTTTCAAACTCGGGCACCTTACTTAAGCGGCCATTTACCAAAATACCAAGCTCATAAGTCTGGCTTGATGACTGTGGCGGCACACCGGCAGTACCGGCTGCTACCTGTACGTTTTGGGCATTCAGCGCGTTAATAACATCCGTTGGTGTTAAACTGTAGGATGCCATTTTATCCGGGTTCATCCAGATACGCATACTAAAGTCGTCTGTAAAACGGTTAATGCTGCCTACTCCTGGTACGCGCAGCAAGGCATCCTGCACAAATATGTTGGTATAATTATCCAGGAAGGTATTGTTGTGCGTACTCTTTGGTGAGTAGATGGCAACCATCATCAGCATACTCGGGTTTACAGCACGTACTGTTAAACCTAAACGGCTTACCACAGCAGGCAGTAAAGGAGTAGCAATACTCACGCGGTTTTGTACATCAAGCGCAGCCACATCAATATCCGTCCCGATTTTAAACGTTACGTTCATTTGCATCAGGCCGTTGTTGGTGCTGTTGCTCTGCATGTATTCCATGCCCGGCGTACCGTTTACCTGCTCTTCAATAGGCGTGGCAACGGTTTGCTCAACAGTTTGGGCATCGGCACCGGTAAACTGGCCGTTTACCTGTACAACAGGCGGGGGAATATCGGGATACTGGTCAATCGGCAGCAGTAAAATACTCACTGTACCGGTAATTACCAATACAATGGATATTACTATAGCCGTTACCGGTCTTTTTATAAAGGTATTAGCAATCATATGTTTTCATCTATCGTAAGATGCAGAAGCGCGTATATAAATATTTATTAACCCTTGCCGCCTTTGCCAGCGCTTGGGCCTACTTTATTAGCAGTTGTAATCTGCGATCCGTCATGTAATGATTGTACACCATCTGTCACTACCCTGTCGCCTTCATTAATACCGCTTTTGATCACCACGTTCGGGCCAATAGTTTGGCCAATCTGTACTTTCTTTTGCGAGGCAACCAAGCTTTTCTTGGTTTTAGCGCTATCGGCAGGTGCTTTAGGGTTGGTAATGGTGCTGTCTTTAGCTATGTACACAAAATATTCGCCCATTTGCTCAACCACGGCTTTATTTGGCAATACCAATTGTGGTTTGGTATCCTGATTATGCACACGCACTACACAGCTCATACCTACACGCAGCAAATTCTGAGCGTTAGGGAATACCAAACGAACCCTGATAGAACCTGTTTGCGAATCAACCGCACGGTCAATGATAGAAATCTTACCATTTTCAGGATAAAGCGAACCATCTGGCAATAATATGGTGAACAATGAATCTACCGGAGCTTTTTTCTCCATTTGCAGTTTCTCGAACTTAGGCAGTTGTTTCTCGTTGATTACGAAGTCAACAGCCATCGGGCTATCGGTAGAAATGGTGTTTAATATCGTACTACCCACTGTAACTACGTTTCCCAATTTTACCTGGCTAAAACCGATAGTACCGGAGAACGGTGCCGTAACAATAGCATAATTTAAATTAGTTTTGGCTGTTTTAACCGCCTCATCTGCCGATTTTACCTGGCTTTTTGAACTTTCGAGCGTGATCATCGCGTGATCATAAAGTTGCTTGGCAACTGCATTGTACTTATTCAAATACTCATAACGATCGGCATCTTGTTGCGATTGTTTAAGCGTACTTTGTGCCACACGAAGGTTGGCCACCGCGGCATCGTAGTTATTCTGATAAATACGGGTATCTATTTCGTAAAGCTTCTGGCCTTTGGTTACGTGGCTACCCTCGGTAAAAAATATACCGGTTATAGCACCCTGTACCTGCGGCAATAAACTTACCTGGCTCAATGCAGCGGTGGTAGATGGATACTTGTCGAAATATAAAACAGATTGTGCTTTAACCTTAACTAAGTTTACAGGTACCTCGGTGCTTACAGGCGGCTGCTTTTTTTTACAGGCACCTA
>CAHJXH010000180.1 GCA_903644075.1 Sphingobacteriaceae bacterium
GTATTTAAAGATTTGCAATCAATCTGTATTAAAAATGGTGAGTGTTTCGGTGAGTAAGAAATTCAAAAACCATAAGTTATTGATATAAAGCGCATTAGGAGGGGTGTACAAATCCCTAACTCTCCGCTACCCCCTTGGATAAATCCATGGGGGTTTTTTCTTATTATTACTAGAGTTAAATATTACTTCCTATAATAACAACCTTCAGACACCCTGTTGCCTTTTAGAGATCGCGCTCCTTTAACTAAAATTAAATAGGAAAGGATAGCAACGGTATATTTAGCCCTGAGGCCATAATACGTGTTTTACTTCGGTGTACTATTGAACCCCAAAAACCATACTGCTGCGGAGCCATGATCAACATGCTGGCATCTATTCTTTTTATTTCATCAGCAATGCCGCGTATAATGGAGTCCGATTTTATATTTTTATAATAATAGTCAATACCATCAAGTGATTCATCGATGTGACGTAATGCGTCCAGATTCCCCTCTTTCATGCTCAATTCGTCGACCGTCTCGTTAATTAAGAGTATTTCCACCTCGGAATGGGTAACCAGCGCAATTTCTTTGATCCGTTCTAATAATTGTTCAGATATGCCGCGCATCACATCGCACGAAAAAAGCACTTTTTTAAAACCGTTGTACCTCGCTTTTGCCGGTACAGCCAGGATAGGTACACGAATTTTTTTGATCAACGAAGTTGTAGTATTTCCCCAAAGTTCCTGTTCCAGAGACTTTTTACCCATACCCATAACTACCAGGTCGGGTGCATATTTGACCACCAGTTCCTCCATCGCTTCCTCAACACAGGCAAACGTAGTTAATGGTAATACATCAATACCATATTGTTCAGCGAGCAACAGAGCCTTAACCTCCAGAATTATTCTATTCTCATCCAATAGTTCCTGCACATCTTTTGCCGGAACAGCGGCGCTCATGGCATGTATCGGAACTATGAAACTATTAAATAAAATAAGCCTGTATTGGCCTTGTACTGATATTGCCGCAGCATAATCTACAGCATTTTCAGCCAACTCAGTATAATTAGTAGCTGCAATGATAGTTCTCATGGTTATAGACGCAGTTATTTAAAACAAAAATAATTTCAATTCCAGCAGGATGTGTTACAGGGGCGTAAAACTTTGACTTTAACGCATTAAAAGCATAAGGAGTACAGGGCTAATATTATTAATGTCAAAAAGACTATTGTTTTTTTAATTTTTTGTTAATTTTAAGTTTGATTTGTTAAATATACATCAATACTTTGTTGGGGGAACAGTTGGAGATAAAGTCAAAAGATTCAGAAGATGCACTTTTGCAGCAATTAATAGCTGGCGATCCAAATGGCTTTGCGGGGATTTACGCTATCCACAACCGCAGCATTTTTCGTTTTGTTTTGAAATTTGTCAACTCGGCCCCCTTAGCTGAAGACCTTACCCAAGAGGTGTTTATTAAAATATGGGAAGGCAGATCACGCCTTTCAGAAGTTAAATCTTTTAAAGCCTATCTTTTTATTACGGCCCGTAATCACACTTTAAACAGGCTAAAAGAAATTTTCAAATCGGATGTAGCGATGGGTGAGGTAATCCGCGGATTTGTACAATTGCGAAATGATACCGAGGACGAAATACAGCACAAAGAATATCTGCAATTTTTGAAGCGAATCTTAAATACGCTTCCCGAGCGTACTAAAGAGATATTTAAACAGTGCCGTGAACAGGGCCGAACTTATGACGAGGTTGCTGCAGAACTCAATATATCGCGTAATGCAGTAAAAAACCATATGGTACACGCTATGAAGGTGCTCCGATCTTCCGTAAAACGCGAGCTGGGCATAAGCATTAGCATTCTTTTGTTTATCATATTCAAAAATTAACATCAATTTTCTACATTTTATCAGATATGAATTCTCTTATTCATTAAAATAGCCCGCTTTTTTTGCTATACTATATAAAAATAGACAAGTTATTGGTAACAATTACACCGAATACTTATTAAATTCAAATTATTTCAAATTTTACTACCCTAACCTTCTAATATTTTGTCTTAGTAATTGTAACCCGGTTATATGGACGAAAACTATTATAAAATTTTAGTAAAAAGATATGTAGATAAAAAGCTTTCCGATGAAGAATTGGATGTTTTTATTTATTTAATGAAACAAGGCGTTCTGGATCAACACCTACAGGATGCTATGGACGAAGAGCTGGGCTTCGTTGAATCCCCGATTATTATGCCGGTTCAGGGAACTCATAAATCTTTTTTCAGACTTTGGCCTGCTGCTGCGATTATTACAATTTCATTGGGTATAGGTCTTTACTTTTTAAACCCACACCAAAGATCAACAGTTTCTTCCCCTGTTGTAAGCACAGATACTATAAGGATCTTAAACTCCTCCAATTTGATTGCGAAAGAAGTATTACCCGATAAAAGTACAATTTGGATGCATCCCAATACCCAAATCAGTTACCCATCAAAATTTACGGGAAGCAAGTTGCGTGAGGTAAAAATGCAGGGTGAAGCATTTTTTGAGGTTACCAAAGATCATACGCATCCATTTGTAATTACAACCGGAAAGGTACTTACACGAGTTTGGGGCACCAGTTTTAGAATCAAAGCTATTAAAGGCCAGGCAACTAAAGTTTCTGTTTTAACAGGTAAAGTTTCAGTTAGCCTGCCAGGCCATACAACCTCCAAGCACTTACCAACAATGTTAAATGTGATGCTGCAACCTAACGAAGAGGCAACCTTTATAGCAGATCAAGATGAACTTAAGAAGGCCCGGATTACCTCAAAGGCAGATTTGCTGATCTGGCAAAAGTCGGACCTGAATTTTGAGAACAATACATTAGCCTCGATAACGCAAATACTCGATAAGGATTATGATGTGCGTATAACTGCACTTGAACCGACGCTATATGATGAGCACATCACAGCAGATTTTGGCGGTAAAAACCTGCCTGATATTTTATTACTGATTTGTAAAGCGGTACACGCTAACTATACATGGAATGGAAATTCGATCACCATTTCAAAAAATAACTAAACATACACCCAGGCAAAAATTAAACTTAGACGCTATGTAAAAAAACAAACAAACACATCTTTCTGAAAAAAATGAACAGAAGTGTCGTTACCACTCCTGTTCTATAAACCACCTCTTGATTAAAGAGCTATATAGCTCTAAAGGGGATTATTTGTCTCATTTTTTACCAAAAGAAACAATCTAATCTATGAATTTTTTTTTACATGATCGTATTGACTTATATAAAATAATGAAGGTCACTCTGAGTCAATTAGCCATTGCACTGGCTATTTCGGGCGTATCTTACGCCAGTAGCAGTAAGGCTCAAAACGTGGTACTGCAACAGCACCTTAATCTCTCCGAAAAAAACACAAGCCTGAAGGCTGTGCTGAGAAAGGTATCTGATATAACATCTGTGAAGTTCGTATACAGTAAAGAGGTGATCAATGCCGATCAACTGATATCTGTTGAGGCACAAAACGAAACGCTGGAAGATTTACTTAATGAGGTATTAACCAAGCACAACATCCACTACGAAGTGGTTAATAATGACATTGTGCTGGATATGCAAACCAATTCGGTATCTGTTAATAATGCAGCACGGGAAATTACAGTAAGCGGTGTGGTAAAAAACAAAGCCGGCGAAACATTACCCGGTGTAACCGTTGCCGTAAAAGGAACCACTAATGGCACTAATACCAACATTGACGGTAAGTATGTGCTTAAAGTTACAGATGCCAACAGCATCCTGGTTTTCACTTTTATTGGCTACACCCGCCTTGAAGTTCCGCTTAATGGAAAAACCAGCCTGGATGTTACACTATCCGATGATGTTAAACAGATCAACGAAGTTGTGGTAACCGCCCTGGGTATTAAAAGGTCATCTAGAGAATTAGGTTATGCCACACAACAGGTTAATGCTAAGGATCTTACTCAAAGTAAACCTACCAACCTTGCTACCGGCTTATCTGGTAAAGTTGCCGGTTTACAAATTATTCAGGCCAACAACCAGATTGATGCAGGCGACCAGGTTAGGGTTGTGTTACGCGGTAACCGATCTTTCGCCGGTAACAACCAGGCTTTACTTGTTTTGGATGGTGTGGTTGCCCCCCTATCTTACCTCAACTCTATTAACCCTAATGATGTTGAGAGTGTAAACGTATTAAAAGGTGCCAACGCAGCTGCTTTGTATGGTTCAGAAGCATCTAACGGGGTGCTTATTGTAAGTACCAAACGTGGTTCAAAAGATGTTAGTGCGGTTACTTACACTAACACTACATCATTAAATCAGCTGGCTTACTTCCCTAAAATGCAAACACAGTTTGGTGGTGGTTCGGGCCAGGATGCTTATGGTTTCCCACAATATACGCCATTCGAGAACCAAAACTTTGGCGACAGGTTTGACGGTAGTTTACGCCCCATCGGCCGTACTTTACCCGATGGCACGATCCAGATGGTACCGTACGAAAACTTATCTGATGAGAAAAAGAAGTTCTTTAACACCGGTGTTGACGAGCAAAATGATTTAAGCTTTACCACCGGCAGCGCTAATAGCTCTAATTACTTCAACATACAACGTTTAAATAGCACGGGTTATGTTCCGGGCGATAAATCGAACAGAACAGCTGCACGTGTTAACGGTACCCATAACTACAATCATTTTAAACTGGATTATACTTTTGATTATACCCAACGCAATATTGACAAATCAAATGCGCAGGTGTATAATAACATTATTAATACCCCTGCTGAGATTCCATTAACACAGTATAGCGATATTAATTCTACCTATGGTAACCTTAACAACTACTTTAACGATTATGGCTTAAACCCATACTTCTACCTGCAACAAACACGTAACACAGAACGCCGTGACGATTTGCTGGGCAGTTTATCTTTATCTTATGATGTTACCCCTTGGTTTAATTTAACCGCTAAAGGTGGTATTAACACCGATAACCGCAATGGCAAAAACATTAATGCCGAATATGATTATTCTGATTTTGCAGTAAGCAGTGGTAAATCAATTGCTAACCCGCAAAGTCATCCGGGTGGCGAAACCGATTACTCGAACTTTGTGAGCCGTATGGAAGGTAGTTTATTGGCTACATTTAAAAAGAAAATCAGTGATTTCTCATCTACTCTAATTTTAGGTACACAAGTAATCCAGGAATCATCTCGCAATTTATCAGCCGGGACCAGCTTCCTTGTTATCCCTGATTTTTATAACGTTAGTTACCGCTCTGGTGATGCCAGCGTTGCTGAAAGTGATACTAAAGACCGTAGATTAGGTGCCTTCGGCGATTTAACCATCGGCTACAAAAGCTGGTTGTTTTTACATGCTTCTGGCCGTAACGACTGGGATTCGAGATTGTCTGAACAAAACAGGTCGTTCTTTTACCCTTCGGTCGATTTATCGTGGGTGTTTACCGATGCTATACCGGGTTTAAAAAATAATAGCATTTTAAACTATGGTAAAATAAGAAGTGGTATTGCCAAGGTATCAGCAGTACAATTTAGTCCATATTCTTTACAGGCTACGTTTGATGTAGGCGGAGGTTTTCCATATGGAAGCGCGGCTGGATACAGTGTGGGTAACACCGTTTATGCACCAGATTTAAAGCCGGAAGAAACAGTATCGAAAGAGATTGGTATCGAATTAGGTTTTCTGAATAACAGGTTATCCTTAGAGGCTTCGGGTTATTGGGAAACTACCAAAAACCAGGAGATTTTAAATGGTATCAACATTTCTAACGCAACAGGCTTCACCAATGCGGTAATCAACACCGGTTCGGGCGAAAACCATGGTTTTGAGCTGTCATTAAAAGGCTCGCCAATTTTAAACAGTGGCGACGGCTTTACCTGGAATTTGGGAGTTAACTATGCATATAATCAAAATAAAGCTCTTTCGCTTTACCAGGGCTTGCCTAACTTAAGTATTGGCAACGACAACTATATCGTTAAAGATCAGCCTTATCCGGTACTAATGGGTAATGGTTTCCAAACCGACGGGCATGGCCATACCGTTGTTAATGCAACAACCGGTTACCCGGTATTAAGCCAAACCAACATTTTGTTCGGCCAAACCACACCCAAAAACATATTGGGTGTAACCTCCAGCTTTAGCTACCATCATTTTACGCTTGCAGGTACTGCAGAGTATCGCAGTGGTAGTGTAGTGTACAATGGCGCCGGCAGTACAATGGATTTTTCGGGTATCAGCTATGGTTCGGCAACTAATGGCCGCGAGCGTTTTGTTTATCCTAATTCGGTTATCGAAACCTCTCCGGGTGTATTTGTTCCAAATACCAACATTACAACCAACTCTGGCGGTATTGATTACTGGGCAGGCTCAACCACCCGCTATGGCGTAATGCAAAATTATGTTACCAGTGCTGCTTTCATCAAAATACGTGAACTATCATTAGGATACGATGTACCGGCCGAATACCTGAAGCATATTAAATTTATTAAGAAAGTGAATTTTGCTTTGGTAGGCCGTAACCTCTTTATGTTCAGACCTAAATCTAATATGTATTCTGATCCTGAGTTTAACAACACGCTTGATAATGCACAGGGATCAACCGGCTTGAACCAAACTCCTCCTACCCGTATCTATGGTTTTACAGCAAGTGTTACATTATAAACTTTAACGTTACTGAAAATGAAAAACAAACTCATATTATTTTGTACAGCAGCTGTATTCCTGTTGGGAAGCTGTTCAAAAGATTATTTAGATATAAATACCAACCCAAACAAACCAACCGATGTTACTCCTGGCCTGGTATTAACCAATGCGTTAAACACCACCGCCAAAAGCACCACCGGCTCTACCGATTTTTACCAGTTTGCATCTGCCTGGATTGGTTATTGGGATTATAGCGGCGCAGTTGCTGCTTTTGCCGAAGAGCGCAGCTATCAATTTACAACTAACTATGGCCCTGCAGTAAACATCTGGAACAATCTTTACAACAATCTTGAAGATTACGATTATGTAGAAAAACAAGGCGTAGCGTTAAACAACCAGTTTTATGTTGCCGTAGCTAAAACGATGAAAGCCTACGATTTTCAGAACCTGGTTGATGTGTTTGGTAACATACCATACAGCCAGTCGTTAAAATCAACAGCAGCCATTAGGCCTGCTTATGATAAAGACCAGGCTGTATATGAAGACCTTGCTAAAAAACTGGACACTGCGGCCACCATATTTAAAGGCCTGATTGGTAAAGTGGCATCGGCCGATGCTGCTTATGATATTATGTATAAAGGTGATGCTTCTAAATGGGGCAAATTTGCTAATACTTTAAAATTAAGGTTATTGCTCCACCAATCAGAAATATCGGGCAGAAACACTTATATCAGTGGCGAAATTGCCAAAATTAACGCCAACGGCTTAGGTTTTATTGGTGTGGGCGATGGTGGCTCGGTTAACCCCGGCTACAGTAACTCTGCCGGTAAGCAAAACCCGTTTTGGGGTAACTTTGGTTATACGCCTGTAGGTAAATCAGCCCCAACAGATAATCACCGTTATTATATTGCCAGCAGTTATGCCATTGCTTTTTACGAGAATAACAATGACCCCCGCTTAGGTTATTTTTATACCACAATTAATGATGGCGCAGGTGATACTTATTCAGGCAGCCCTTTCGGCCCAACAGCAGGTTCCGCAGATAACCCTCAGTTTAAATCGGCTATAGGCACCGGCTTATTAAAGAGTGCAGATATGGCGCAACCGTTAATAACAGATTTCGAATCTTTATTTTTACAGGCCGAAGCTGCACAACGTAGCTATATCACTACAGATCCACGTAGTTTATACGAATCAGCAGTTCAACAATCATTTAACTATTTGGGCGCCGGTACCGCAACAGGGTATCTCACCGCTGCAAGCCCCGTTAGTAACTGGGACCAGGCAAGTGACAAGTTAACCCTTATTATGACGCAGAAATGGGCGGCAATGAATGGTATTAATGACATCGAATCGTGGTCTGATTACCGCAGGCTTAATATCCCGGCCGATATTCCAATCTCAAACAACCCTGCCGCAACAACCCGTAAAGTACCTGTGAGGATGCTTTATCCACAAAGTGAGTATAACTATAACCCTGATAATGTTTTGGCTCAAGGCACTATCAGCCAGTTTACCTCCAGAATATTCTGGGATGTTAATTAATTGTAATCCATTAGAATTGATCAAATGAAAAAGAACTTTTTATATAAACTACTTACGGGTGCCATATTAATCAGCAGCTTATCTGCCTGTTTAAAAGATAACTCGCAACCCGACTTTACACAGAACAAACCTATTATAGAACTTCCTATAGGTTCATCTGCAGGTAATGGCGGCCCCAATTCTATAGCCGCGGCTTTTACAGTAACTAATACCCCGGCCGATTATTCTATCTGGGTTAACTATGCTGCGCCCGATGCTAATAGCACCGCTGTAACAGTTACTTTAGCTGTAGATACAGCTGCCGTAACCAAGTTTAATAAGATAAATGGCACAAGCTATACCTTGTTGCCAACAACAGGTTACACACTGGCATCAAACAAAATAACTATCCCGGTTGGGGCACGCAAAATTCAATTCCAGGTTAAGATAAATACCGCCAACCTTGACCCTACAAAAACCTATGCATTTCCTTTAACCATTGTAGATGGCGGCGGCTATACCATCAGCGGAAACTTCGCCACGCTGATTACTATCATGTCACTCAAAAACAAATGGGATGGTGTATATACCGTTACAGGTAGCATGACTGATAAGGTTAACGCTACGCTTACCGGCTTATATCCACGCACCTTCCAACTGATAACCCAAGGGCCTAATACGGTAGCGGTTTACGACCCTGGCCAAAACACCTATGGGCATGGTATAAACAGTTCGGGCTCAACCACTGTTTATGGTAGCTTCACCCCGGTTTTCACTATTGATCCTACAACAAACGTGGTTACCAAAGCTGTTAATTACTATGGCCAGCCGGCTTCTAACGGCCGCTCTGCCAATCTGGACCCAACGGGTGTCAATGCATTTACCATGTCGTCTGACGGAAATACGCCGGTAACACTTAAAGTGAAATACATTTTAAATGAAAACGGAACCGACAGAAGCTTCTTCGATGAAACCTGGACCTACACATCGTCCAGATAATTATTAAAATACAGTATGGAGGCGTAATTTTGGCCTCCATACTTTTTTATACAAATACCAGTTCAAATACTTATGAATAAAACAATGCTTGCTGCCTTGCTGCTACTTTCAGCTACAATGGCAAATGCCCAGCAAAACAATAACAAACTCACCAAATACGTAAACCCTTTTATCGGCACAGGCGCAGTTGATAAAAACAGCTTGTCGGGCAGCAACTTCCCGGGGCCTACCGTACCTTTTGGTTTTGTACAGCTCAGTCCTGATACTCAGGATGGACCAGACGATCCGGCATCTGGTTATGACTATAATGATAAAACCATTGTTGGCTTTAGCCACACTCACCTAAGCGGCACAGGTGTATCAGATTTGTTTGATGTATTGCTAATGCCCACTACAGGTGCTATTAAATCGGTACCAGGCGAGGCCGACAAACCGGGTAGTGGTTACCGCTCTACCTTTTTGCACACTCAGGAAAAAGCATCGCCGGGTTACTACCAGGTAAAACTGCACGATTATGATGTTAATGCCGAACTTACCGCAACAGAGCACGTGGGCTTTCATCGTTATACCTTCCCTAAAACAGAAAATGCTCACGTAATTATTGATCTTAACCACTCGCTTAATAAGAAACGCGATTATTGGGCTTGTAAGATCATCGGTTCTGAGATCAGGATCATCGACAACAAAACGGTAGAAGGTTACCGTATTTTAACCGGCTGGGCAAAACTAAGAAAGGTTTATTTCCATGCCGAGTTTTCGCAACCCATTGTAAGCACGGTTTTGTTTAGCGGCAGGCAGAGTTATGAAAACGCCAACATTGTAAACGGTACCAATACGCGAGCTGCTTTAAACTTTGATACGCAATCGCAAAACCAATTGTTGGTTAAAGTATCATTATCGGCAGTTAGTGTAGAAAATGCACGCCTGAACATGAAAGCTGAACTAAAGGGTTGGGACTTTGATAAAGTGGTTGACCAAACTAATGATAAATGGGAAACCGAACTAAGCAAAATTAAGATTGATGGCACTACCGAGCAGAAACAAATCTTCTATACCGGTTTATATCATGCCTTTACTCAGCCCAACAATATGGCCGATGTAAATGGCGACTACCAGGCCTCTGATCTGACTATTAAAAACGCAGCAGATAAGAAACACTACTCCACTTTTTCTTT
>CAHJXH010000181.1 GCA_903644075.1 Sphingobacteriaceae bacterium
AACCTTCCAGCAGCACATTGCCATCAGTAAGCAAGCCGATTAATATTTTGGTGATCACATCCTCCTGACCGATAATGCTTTCGGCCATCTGGCTTTTGAGTTTCAGAATCTGTTCGAGGCTTGTCATAGCAGGTAGTTTGTTTTAAAAATACCCAGCCATACATTTTTTAATGTACGGCTGGGGAATAAGGCAGTATAGGTTTCTAATTTTCTAGATAAATATATTAATGACTCACCGTACCTATTGCCTTGGCTTTCAAAGTCCTCTCTATCTGTTCATTTAAACCTTTCTCCACCTGGTCAATTGAGAAACTTGGCGGCAATTGAGATGGTGGGTATTCTTTAAATGTTTCGAGGAATCCAATGGCATGGAACATCACCTGGCTTATGAGATAATCGTTTTTAACCAACCAGTCATTATATTGGTCTGAAACAATATCGGCTCTTTCGTAAGGGTCCATACGCAGGTTATATAATTTAGGTATGCGATACGCTGTGAACGGACGATACCAAACTGCAAAACCACCCGGTGCTTCTTGTTCCTGGAAAACGCATTTCCAGTTTTTGTAACGATAGGCTACCATATTTCCATCATCATTAAAGTAGGCAAATTCGGTCCGTTCGCTGTTAATTTTTTTGCCTTCCAAGTAGTCGAGCTGGTTATAACCATCCAAATGCACTTTAAATTGTTTTCCTCCCACGGTTGTGCCTTTCAGCAAGTTTTCTTTAACCGTTGGGTTTCCTGCGGCTGCCAACAAGGTAGGAAACCAATCAAGTCCTGAAAACATATCAGTAGAAACAGAACCGGGCTGTATTCTACCCGGCCAACGGACAAAAGCAGGCACGCGGAATGCACCTTCCCAGTTCGAATCTTTTTCGCTGCGGAAAGGTGTTGTTGCAGCATCAGGCCATGAGAACTGGTTAGGCCCATTATCTGTGGTAAATATTACGATTGTATTATCAGCAATTTTTAAGTCGTCAAGCATTTTTAACAGTTTGCCTACATTCATATCCATCTCAATCATACCATCCGCATAATCATTACCGGGCATGCCGCTTTGGCCTTGCATAGATGGGCGAATGTGTGTAAACACGTGCATACGGGTAAAATTCATCCAGCCAAAAAATGGCTTACCATTCTGTACCTGGCTTTTAACCCAGTTCATACATGCACTTGTGGTTTCATCGTCAATGGTTTCCATCCGTTTTGTGGTAAGCGGGCCGGTATCTTCTACCTTACCATCAGCTGTTGAATGTATTACACCTCTTGGCGAGTTTGCTTTGGTAAAGGCCGGGTCATCTTTAGGCCAATAAGGGCGCTCTGGTTCTTCCTCTGCATTGAGGTGGTAAAGATTACCAAAAAATTCGTCGAAGCCGTGTTTGGTCGGCAAATACTCGTCACGGTCGCCCAGATGGTTTTTTCCAAACTGACCAGTAGAATATCCTAACGGTTTTAATGCTTGCGCAATCGTTATGTCTCTATCCTGTAAACCAACAGGTGCACCTGGTATACCTACTTTAGATAAACCCGTACGTTTAGGGCTTTGGCCTGTGATGAAAGATGACCTACCTGCGGTACAGCTATTTTCGGCATAATAATCTGTAAACATCATGCCTTCCTTAGCAAGGCGGTCCAGGTTAGGCGTTTTATAACCTACTACACCAAATGAATAGGCACTGATGTTAGTCTGGCCAACATCGTCGCCGAAAATTACGAGGATATTGGGTTTCTTCTGCTGGGCCAGGGCACTCCCAGCCATTGCTAAGGTCAGCAAGCCCGTTAAAGCTGCCTGACGTTTGCCAAGATTTCTAAAGATTGACATAAGTTATTTGTTTAAGTGATACATTACGCGAAAACTATTAGGTAATGAGCTTTATTGGCTCCAACACAAAGTAATAGCATGCATGTACTGAAATTCGCATAACCGGGCTGCGAACCCGTTGCAGTTTTGAATCTGCAACATTGTTTGGGTGTAAAGGGTTAGAAACCAGATTTTGGAGGCAAAAGCGATATTGATATTGGCAAAAACGTTTTTTGTTATAAACTGGGCAGACAAAGCATTACATATATTATATCTGTTTCACGTTACAATATGCAACATGTTAACAGGCTTAAACAGATATCCTGCGCTACAATCAATCTAAATTTGGCCCATGCAGGCGATGATTCAATTCAATAAAAATATTTAACAACAAGTTAATAATAGCCCCATTGAGATTTTGTACCTTACAAATATCAGTCGGGCTATTATTATATAAAAACTGAATTTACACTATGGAAACTACCTTAACATCAGAAACAGTTCAGCAAATAAACGCCTATTGGCGTGCGGCAAACTACCTTTCGGTTGGCCAGCTTTATTTACGAGGCAATCCGCTATTGCGCGAACCCTTAAAAATTGAACATATTAAAAACATGTTGCTTGGGCATTGGGGTACTACACCAGGCCAAAACTTTATCTATACCCATTTAAACCGGGTAATTAAAAAGTACGATCTCGATATGATCTACGTATCCGGCCCCGGTCATGGTGGCCCTGCTGTTGTGGCAGGCACCTACTTGGAGGGTACTTATACCGATGTTTATCCTAACATTACACAGGATGAAGATGGATTAAGAAAGCTTTTTACCCAGTTCTCTTATCCGGGAGGCATATCGAGCCACGCTTCTCCTCAAACACCGGGTTCTATCCACGAAGGTGGTGAACTTGGCTATTCGCTGAGCCATTCTTTCGGAGCGGTAATGGATAACCCTGATTTGGTTGTGGCTTGCGTGGTTGGTGATGGTGAGGCCGAAACCGGTCCGCTGGCTACGGCATGGCATTCTAACAAGTTCATCAATCCAATTACAGACGGTACCGTATTGCCCATACTGCATTTAAATGGTTATAAAATATCGAACCCGACGGTACTGGCTAGAATTTCTCACGAAGAGTTGGAGCAATTGTTTCAGGGATACGGCTATACCCCTTATTTTGTTGAGGGGGACGTACCAGAGTTGATGCATGAGGCTATGGCAGCTACTTTGGACAAAGCCATTGAGCAGATTAAAAAAATAAAAGAAGATGCCAAGGCTGGTAATACTGAACGCCCCCGCTGGCCGATGATTGTACTGCGATCACCTAAAGGATGGACAGGACCGAAGGTTATTGACGGCAAAAAGATTGAAGGTAACTTCCGTTCGCACCAGGTGCCGTTGGCGGTATCGGCATCTACCCCACCAGAAAATTTACAGATGCTGGAAGACTGGCTGAAAAGCTATAAACCAGAAGAGCTTTTTGATGAGAATGGCGCTTTGAAACCAGAGATCGCAGAGTTGGCTCCTGAAGGTGAAAGGCGTATGGGTGCTAATCCACATGCCAATGGCGGTATTTTGCTGCGCGATTTACGCTTACCCGATTTTAAAACTTATGCTGTTGATGTACCTCAACCCGGTTCGCCAGGCGAAGGTGATACACCCGTATTAGGCCGGTTTTTGCGCGATGTAATTAAACATAATATGGATAAGCGCAATTTCAGGGTCTTCGGGCCGGATGAAACAGCATCGAACAGATTGGAAGCCGTTTTTGAAGCCACAAGCCGCCAGTGGGAAGGTTCTACTGTTGAGGCCGATGAATTTTTAGCGCCATCGGGCATGGTAATGGAAATGCTGAGCGAACACCAGTGTGAAGGTTGGTTAGAAGGTTATTTGTTAACCGGAAGACACGGTTTGTTTAACTGTTATGAGGCCTTTATCCATATTGTTGACTCCATGTTTAATCAGCATGCTAAATGGCTGAAAGCCACGTCGGAATTACCCTGGAGACGAAATATTGCTTCATTAAATATCCTGCTTACTTCTACAGTATGGCGACAGGATCATAACGGCTTTACCCACCAGGACCCAGGCTTTATGGATCATGTGGTGAACAAGAAAGCGAGTATTGTGCGTGTTTATTTACCACCAGATGCCAATTGCCTGCTTTCAGTAATGGATCATTGCCTGCGCAGCCGCCACTATGTAAACGTAATATCGGCAGGTAAACACCCGGCACCGCAATGGTTAACGATGGAACAGGCCGTTGAACATTGCACAAGAGGTATTGGCATCTGGAGCTTTGCCAGTAATGACCAGGACTGCGAACCCGATTTGGTGATGGCTTGTTGTGGTGATGTGCCTACTTTAGAAACATTGGCCGCAGTATCTATCCTCCGCGAGCATTTACCCGAACTGAAAGTTAGGGTAGTAAATGTGGTTGATTTGTTTAAACTGCAAAAATCCAGCGAGCATACGCACGGGTTAAATGATAGGGACTATGATGCCTTGTTCACCAAAGATAAACCTGTGGTATTTGCCTTTCATGGTTACCCATGGCTGGTGCACCGTTTAACCTATAATCGTGGTAACAACAACAACATCCATGTACGTGGTTATAAAGAAGAAGGTACCATTACCACTTCTTTCGATATGACAGTATTAAATGAAATGGATCGTTTCCACCTGGTAATTGATGCTATTGATCGCCTGCCACAAACCGGCAGTAAGGGCGTTTATTTAAAGCAAATGCTTACAGATAAATTAACCCAGCACAAGCATTATATTAATGAAAACGGTAAGGATATGCCAGAGATCCTGAACTGGAAATGGAACCCGGAATCATAAAATTCCTATACAAAGTAAAAGGCCCGAATTATCTCTAATTCGGGCCTTTTACTTTCAGCTAATCTTATTCTTAATTATCCACCTGTGCGGTTACGGTAAGCGACTTTAACAGATCGCGTACCTCGGCAGGGTTGCGCATATAAAACTTAGCGGCTGATAAATTACTACCTACTTTAATAGTTATAGCGCTATCGGGCAGGCTTTTAAATATGTCTTCATCCGTATAATCATCGCCGAAGGCAATAATAAAATCATAATCTTTTTTCTCGGCCAAAGTTAAGGCAGCTTTACCTTTGTTAATTTCCATATTCTTCACCTCTACCACCTTACTTCCTGGTAATAGCTGCAAACCCTTATCGCTGGCCATGTATTTCAATGTATTAGTTAATTCATTGGCACGCAATTCGCCCAAGCCATTTTGTGCTTTGCGATAATGCCATACCAGTGAATATGTTTTTTCTTCAATAAAAGTACCCGGTGTACGGTCTACATAAGTATCTAAAATCGGGAAAATGTCCTGTTTCCAGTTGTTCGACATCCCTCCTAACTTGTGCCAATGAGTATGCTGCTGTTTAAACCAGGCGCCATGTTCGGCAACGAGATAAATAGGCAGGTGGCCGAACCATTCGTCGAGATTTTCATGCTTGCGTCCGCTGATTAATACTACATCATTTGCAGGATCAGAAGTTAGTTGATCCAATAGTTTGTATAAACCAGCATCCGGCTTAGCCTGTTCTATGTTTGATTTAAAATCAACCAGTGTGCCGTCATAATCTAAAAATATAATACGTTGATGTGTTTTGGCAAAGCGGTTAATGATAGACTGGCGGGTACCGTTGCTTACATGCCGGGTTTGCATAGAACGTTGCATTTGCTTAACCTCGTTCAACCGGTCCATAAATATTTTAACCCAATGGCCAATATTGAACTTCGACACATTTTGGCGCATTAATGTCATTCTTCGGTTTTGCTCGGCTTTGGGCATGTTAATGGCCCTCACAATGGCATTGCTAACTTCCTGCACATTGTTGGGGTTCACAATAACGGCATCAATTAATTCTTTAGATGCACCGGCCATTTCGCTCAATATCAGCACACCATCATTATGTATTCTGCTGGCAACATACTCTTTACTTACCAGGTTCATACCATCCCGCATAGGCGTTATCAGGCAAACATCAGCACTGCTATACAGGGCGGATAAAGTTTCTACCGGGAACGGTTTATAGAAATATTGGATAGGGCTCCACTCCAGGGTACGATAGCGGCCGTTAATGTTCCCTACTTTTTTATCAATATTATCACGAAGCTCTTTGTATTGAGGCACCTGGTCGCGCGATGGCACCACAATCATGTAAAGCGTAATTTTGGTAATTAGCTCCGGGTGTTTCTCAAACAATACCTCCAATGCATGCAGGCGTTGTAATATACCTTTACTATAATCGAGCCTGTCTATCGATAGAATAAGTTTCTGATTATTGAACGTTTCCTTAATTAGTCGCGCTTCTTCTTTCACATTATCCTGTTGTGATAATGCTGCATATTTTTTATCGTCGATGCCCATCGGGAACGACTCAACAACAACAGCACGTTCATCATTAGTAATAATGTTGGCCGAAACCTGCACAGGTAGCAAACGCGATACAGCACTTAAAAAGTGGCGAACATCATCAAAGGTGTGGAAGCCAATTAAATCGGCACCAAGCATTCCTTCCAATAGTTCAGATCGCCAGGGAATTAACCTGAACATCTCGTCGGATGGAAATGGGATGTGCTGGAAAAATCCAATTGATACATCCGGGCGGGCATCGCGAATAAGTTTGGGTAATAAGAGCAACTGATAATCGTGCACCCAAATGGTATCGCCGGGATTGGCAACCTTTAAAATTTCATCACAAAATTTTTGATTCACCTGCTGGTAACACTCCCAGTTAGCCTGGTGGTAGTGTGCGTACGTAGAAACGTAATAATGAAAAACAGGCCACAATACTTCGTTCGAAAAACCTTCGTAAAATTGATTAATCTCACTTTGGCTTAAAAAAACAGGTAATAGGCTAAGCTCTTTAAGTTGCTCGGTTACTGTATGCTGATCTTGTTCTTCAGCAATTTCCACTCCTGGCCAACCTATCCACACATTATCGTCTTGTTTATAAATTGAACCTAATCCTGTTGCCAGGCCACCCTCGCTTGATGATAGTTGGTAAGCATCATCCTGTTTGGTAACTTTTACAGGAAGTCGGTTTGATACTATGATTGTCTTTGGCATATCGGCACGTAAATGTTAAAGCTATATAACACACTTATGCCTTTTTTGTTGTCAAAAAGGCATTTTTGAACCGATATAAAACAAAAAAAGCGATATACCCGAAGGCATATCGCTTTAAAATATATACTGGAAAATTATTTGATTTGTTTGTAGAAGTAAACGTTAGACTGAGGAGTAACTCTTACTAAAATTTCTTCTTTATCGTTTTTAAGATCAACGAAGTAAGATAACGGATCGTTGTCGCTAACTAAACGGTCTAATGAGCTTGGAGCAGTATCATTGCTTTGGAATTTGATCACTTCACCAATTTCATAACCTTTATATTTTGCATTGATTTCTTTTTTAGCTGAAGCAGGTAATTTTTTGAAATCGATATTTTCTGTAGTACCTATGTACTGGCCACGGTTATCATAAAAAGCAGTCATTTTAACATCATCAATAACGAAGTCAGCTTTCTGACCGTTTGAAGTGTTTGACCAGTTAACGTTTTCAGCATTTTGGAACTGAACATCGAATTGATTCAATACCTGATAAGAAACGTTACTTGTATTTTTAGCAGCAGTTTTAGTGCCTTCGTTTGCAAATGCGGCAGTGCCTAAGGTTGCAGCAATAGCTACGGTTAAAATCAATTTTTTCATTGTCTTGTTTTTTAAATCCGTAACAAATGTACACATGAAATACATATTTCATAAATATATTTTCACTTTTATGATAAATTTATAATTAAAGTGATTTTGTTTGCAGAATTGCAAAAACAAGACCTATACTTAGTGTTATTTTTACAATATGGTAATGTTTTTTGAAGATACTTAGTGTAGTTTTTACAATAAGTATTTTCGTTTTACATAGTGTAAGTAATACAATAAGTAAAATCGGCATAAATATGGCTTATTATTGGTGATGAAAGCCCTTATATGCCAGATTAAGAAATGGTATTATAAAAGTAAGCTATGGTTTACGACGAACTTTATGGCGAAGAAGATTCTTCATTACATTCAGAATGACAATGATATATAACAAAAAAGAGACACAAAGTATTGTGTCTCTACGGTATTCATCCTAAAATCCGAAATCGATCCGCCTTGAGGCGGATGCCTCCGAAATCTATTACCCATTATCGGCAAAGCCCGGATACAGTGTCATACCACCATCGCAGAAAATGGTTACCCCTGTAATATAGTCGGCCTCGTCTGATGCCAGCCAGGTAGCTAGTTTGCCAATATCATCGGGCTGGCCTATCCTGTTATAAGGTATTAATGTTAAAAGGCTGTTCAATGCTTCCGGGGTATCCCAGGCATTTTTGTTGATTGGCGTTTGAATAGCACCCGGGCCAATACCTACTACCCTGATCTTCTGCGGAGCTAATTCCTGTGCCAGCGTTTTCATCATCATCATAATACCACCTTTACTGGTGGCATAATTAACGTGGCCACCCCATGGAATAACCTCGTGCACGCTGCTCATACAAATAATTTTACCTGCTGCCTTGCTCACTCCTTCTACCACCCCTCTACGGATAAACTCGCGTGCAGCCTCACGGGCGCAAAGGAATTGCCCGGTAAGGTTAATGCCGATCACGGTGTTCCATTGATCGAGCGTCATATCAACAAATTTGGAGTCTTTTTGCAGGCCGGAGTTGTTAACCAGTATATCTATCGTTCCATAACGTTTAAACATTTCCTGGAACATGGCCTGCACCTGTTCTTCGTGGCTTACGTCGCATTGCCAGGCATAGGCTTCGCCACCGGCATCTGTAATCTCTTTAACTACCTCGTCGGCAGCATCATGGTTATGTGCGTAATTGATAACTAATTTTGCTCCGGCCTTAGCCAGCTCAAGGGCTACACCCTTGCCAATACCGCTATCGCTCCCGGTTACCAGGGCAGCCTGGCCTTGTAATGATCTTGTATCCATTTATGGGGTATTTATTGATTTTGATTAAATTTAATACTTAACCAATAAATACCACCCAATAATGTTTGAGCCTAAGTAAGATTTAGCAATTCCTTAATACTAAAGCGCCATAATATAGTCGTGGAATAAATAAAGCGCTTTCTTTTTGTCTTCGGTAAACGGGTAATCAATCTTGTGCATCAGGTAATCCTTAATGTCAAAATCATCACGCATAGGGAGTTCTTTAAATAAGTCCTCACGATGATCTAAACCATATTGTAACGATTGGTTAAACTCATCAATAAACTCCTGTGAGATTGGCTTATTAGAGATCCAGGCAGCAAATGTAAAAGGCAGGCCGGTTAGTTTTTGCCATTCTTCGGCCAAATCATATACGAATGGGAACTGATCTTTTTTACCAAAGGTGCGATCTCCAATTTGTACAAAGGCTGTACATGGTTCGCCGGATTGGCTATAGTCTTCGGCATTCACAATCTGTTTTGGAAATACTTCCCAGTGGTTTTTCATCAACACCTTAGCCAGGTTATTTGATGAGCGCGATTCTGGATCTAACTGAATTGTTTTTACATTCTTAATATCGCAATTGCTAAAAATAAAAACTGAGTCGACCTTACCCACGGCACCAATGCAATAATCAGATACAATATACCACTCAGGTAAATTAAGGGCTGCAGCTACCGGAATAAGGCCAATATCTGCGCGGTCGTCAATAAGCTTTTGAGCACAATCTGATGGAATATCCAGGCTCAGATCAATTTTATTAATAATATCGGTATGGTTAATACCATATAAAAACGGCTTGGTGTTAGTATAGCTAACGGCCGATATGCGAATCTTATTCAAAACGTATTAGTATTTTAAATGGATAGAATTGTTAAAATCGGCGATCTCGAATTTCTCGCCGTTGTAAGTCACTTTATACAATACCAGGTTTTGATGAGGGAAGCTCTCCATTTTAGTCAACGGTTGTTCGGTAAGCAGGCATAGCAACAAGCGCATAGCACGGCCATGCATACATATCAGCACATTCTTTTCTTCGGGATGGCTCATAATGGTTTCATGCGCTTCTTCCTGACGGGCTTTAACCTCGTTGGGGCTTTCGCCGCCTTCAAACTTTACATCCAATCTGCCAGCAGTCCAATCGCGCATCAATTGTAAAAATGCCGATTTGGTTTCCGGTGTACTCGGCTGACCTTCATGAATTCCCCATGCCAGCTCATCGAGGCCCGAAAGCCTTTCGAACGGAATGCCTTTATCTATAAAACCCTGGATACTTTGTTGCGTACGTTTAAGGGTTGAGATATAGATTTTATCAAAATTGATATAACCATATGCTTTAAAAAACAGCTGTGCTTGTCTGCGGCCCTCATCATTTAAATCTGTATTCATCCCCCGCCCTTGTACTATCCCTTGCTTATTCAGATCAGTTTGTCCATGACGAACGATGTATAAAGTTTTAATAACCATTTATTGTATAAGTAT
>CAHJXH010000182.1 GCA_903644075.1 Sphingobacteriaceae bacterium
AAGCGTAGTTAAGAGAATCAAGAATCGAGAGTCAGGAATCGAGAAAGAACCCAAAGAGGCTGTCATGCTGAGCTACGTCGAAGCATGGTGTAGTGGCCTCTGCGCGCTACACTTCGACGGAGCTCAGTGTGACAGCACATCTTATCAGAAACAAAAAAACGGCCTGTAGTATTTACCACAGGCCGTTTGAGTATTTAAATGGCGGTATTAAATTATACGCCTGCTGATTTAACAGTTTTGATGATACGGGCAGCAACTTTGTATGGATCTGCAGCCGAGTTAGGGCGACGATCTTCAAGGTAACCTTTCCAACCTTTTTGTACAGTGTAAAGCGGGATGCGGATAGAAGCACCACGGTCTGATACACCATAGCTATAATCGTGGATAGAAGCAGTTTCGTGTTTACCGGTTAAACGTTGCTCGTTATCAGCACCGTAAACTTCGATGTGCTCTTTTACCACAGGGCGGAAAGCTTCCAGAATTTTTTTGTAAACATCTTCGCTACCAGTTGTACGTAAAGTAGTGTTAGAGAAGTTAGCGTGCATACCAGAACCGTTCCAGTCTAAAGTACCTAACGGTTTGCAATGCCAGTTGATAGATACATTATATTCTTCGCCGATACGCTCTAATAAATAACGTGCAACCCAGATCTGGTCACCAGCTTCTTTAGCGCCTTTAGCAAAAATTTGGAATTCCCATTGGCCGGCAGCAACTTCAGCATTGATACCTTCAACATTTAAGCCAGCTTCAAGACATACATCTAAGTGCTCTTCAACAATTTTGCGACCGAAAGCGTTATTAGCGCCAACTGAGCAATAGTAAGGGCCTTGCGGACCAGGGTAACCACCATCAGGGAAGCCAAGTGGTTTGTTTGTGTCTGGGTTCCACAAGAAATACTCTTGCTCAAAACCGAACCAGAAATCATTGTCGTCATCCTCGATATGGGCACGTCCGTTAGATTCGTGCGGGTTACCGTGAGAATCTAAAACTTCGCACATTACCAGGTAACCTTCTTTACGCTGAGGGTCTGGGCAAATAAACACAGGTTTCAGGATACAATCAGATGAACCACCTGGTGCCTGCTCTGTAGAAGAACCATCAAAGCTCCAATTTGGACAATCTTCCAGTTTACCACTGAAATCTGCTTCGATTTTAGTTTTACTTCTTAAACTCTGTGTCGGTTTGTAACCATCAAGCCAAATGTACTCAAGTTTAGCTGCCATGTTTTTTAGAAATTATAAAATTAGGGTTAAGCGATTAATATATTTTGATTAAATCGTGTGAATTTATGCAGTTTGAGTGAAATTTTATAAAAATATCTACTAAAAATGTATTCTATTGTCTATTTTTTTTAAAAACGAATAATAAGTTGGGTAAAATTAAACAATTCGCAATTTTAATAAGAATATTTATGTGTAAAATATGAAATTATTAAAATGGCCTTTTTGAGCATATATAGGCCGTTTATTAAATTGTGTTTAAACATGTATTGTGCTCCTTATTATATAGGTATAGTACCTTATATATAAGGTAAGTTGTAGTGATTTCTCCAAAATCATCTCGTTTTTTCAGGAATTTTATGATAAAGACTGGGTTTTCCATCTTTTTAGTAGATTTTATGACAGAATTTTATTCCTTTTTCTATAAAACTTCGAATTTTTATATGGGCTAACGGTTTGAAGCCGAATTAAATTTGCTTTAAAACAATAATTTTATTGAAAATTTAATAATTACGTAACATGTATAGGTTTTGTTTTTAATGATTTGATAAAAATGATATTATCTAACAAAAAATATATGATTTTAATCATTTTAATTCCTAATTTCATAAAAACAATCAAAGTTCTTGTCGTTTGATTGGATTATTTACAATAAACCACCGATGAACTCAAATTTTCACTAAATAATTACTGATTTTCTAAACACTCTTTAACAATTAAACAAAATTAAACTATGAATCCCTTGTCGAGACTCAAAAATCAATTCAGTACGGCGCTTGAACTAAGCAAACGCAACTGGCGTGTTGGCCTTGCAATCTTTTTCGGTAAAATCATCGGTACATTTTTGGTAATTGCCGCAATGATGGTTATCCCGGGTATGATTTCAACCCCGGCACATGCTGCCGATACTTACACTGCGCACGAAACAACATTAATTAACACAGTTAACACCATCTGGACACTGGTTGCCGCATTCCTTGTATTTGGCATGCAGGCTGGTTTTGTGATGCTCGAAGCAGGCTTTGCCCGCAAAAAGGAAACAGTTAACGTATTAATGGAGTGTATTTTTGATACATGCCTTTGCGGTATCTTGTTCTGGGCCATAGGTTACGCCTTTATGTTTAGTAATGGTAATGGTTTTATCGGTCTACATTGGTTCTTCCTGGCAGGTGCTCCGGCTACTTACCTGGCTACAGGTATTCCAGTCCTTGCACACTGGATTTTCCAATACGCATTTGCTGATACCTGCTCAACCATCGTATCTGGTGCTATGATTGGCCGTACCAGTTTCCGTGGTGATATATTATACAGTATCGGTATTACCGGTTTCATTTACCCTATTATTGGCCACTGGGCATGGGGACCTGATGGTTTCTTAGCTTTAATGGGCTCTAAAGGTAATTTCTTCGAATCATTAGGCCAGGGTTTCCGCGATTTCGCAGGTTCAACCGTGGTACACACTATAGGTGGTATTGCTTCACTGGCAGGTGCCATTGTTTTAGGCCCACGCATTGGCCGTGTGTTTAAAAGAGACGATAAAGAAAAAGGAGGCTTGCCACCAGCTCACAACTTAACTGTTGCTGCTGTAGGTGCGTTTATCCTTTGGTTTGGTTGGTACGGTTTTAACCCGGGTAGTACTTTATCTGCAATGGATATGCAAGGTATTGGCCGTGTTGCTGCTAACACAACTTTAGCTGCCTGCGCAGGCGGTATGGTTGCCATGTACTTTGCTTTATGGTTTGGCCCAACAAAAGGAAAATTTGATGTTGGCTTTACTGTAAACGGCTTGTTAGGCGGCCTTGTAGCTATTACCTGCCCTTGTTATTGGGTTAGCCCGCTTGGTGCTATATTATTAGGCGCTATTGCAGGTGTTGTAATTTATGTAGGTACTAACTTGTTAGAGTACTTCCGTATCGATGATCCGGTTGGTGCAGTACCGGTACACGGTTTATGTGGTATCTGGGGTACTTTATCATTAGGTTTCTTTGCATCCGGCGAATACGGTGCAACCGGCCCGCTTGGTGCCGATAACTCTGCCCCGGTAAAAGGTTTGTTTTACGGTGGTGGTTTAGATGTATTGAAAGCTCAGTTCATCGGTAGTTTTACGGTAACGGTAGCCACCTTTGTTGTCACGTTTGCAATGATGTGGATCATCAACAAAATGCCAAACCCTTGGAAACTGCGTGTTGAAGAGCATGGTGAGAAAGCCGGCTTGGATGTATTTGAACATGGTGCAGCTGCTTACAGCGAGGATGAAGATGATATCGACATCCAGGGTCTGTTCGAAGGCGGTTCGGTAAAGAACCCACTCACAGCATAAATATTTAAAAAAGGCGTATGATTTAAATCATACGCCTTTTTTAAAACATATTATAATAAGCTTCAAAATATTCGAAGCCACTAATGGCCGGTTCGCGTGAAAGCCTCTCTCTATCGAACCTGATTTAAAAACCGGCTTTTCTGTTTCTGTTTAAAAATGCTATAGTTTTTTCGAACCAAAAATTGGTTTGCGGCTATTGCTATGCCTAAACAATTCTATATAAGCAACTAACAATCCGTACAATACTCAATCTACAAAACAATCCTTAAACAATTAAACATGAAAAAATCACTACTATTTCTATCTCTCTTATCGTCTGTTGCGTTTCTCTCCAAGGCCCAGGATGCACCAAAGGCAGATACTGCCAAAACAGCGGCCGCACCTGCAGGCCCGGCCACTACTACACCGCTTACTGTATTTGGTTCTGTTGATGCTTACTATAAATATGATTTCTCTGGCTTAAAAACTGCCGGCGGGTCTAATATCCCTACCAGCTTTGCTAATGAGCAAAACTCAGTTTCATTAGGTATGATTGATGTGGGCTTGAAGAAAAAAGTAGGGAAGGCTTCCTTCTTAGGTGAGTTGTCATTTGGGCCGCGTGGTCAGTCGCAATCAATCCCAACACCTGCAACTGCTAATGATAACAGTTTCCATATCCAAAACTTATACATCAGTTACGATCTGACTGATAAATTGAACGTAACCGGTGGTTACATGTCAACCTTTATTGGATATGAGGTAATTTCTCCGACAGGTAACTTCAATTATTCAACTTCGTACCTGTTTACTAATGGTCCGTTCCAAAATGGAGGCTTTAAAGCAACTTATACATTCTCTGATCGCGTAAGTTTAATGGCTGGTATCTTTAATGATAAATGGAACCTGTATCAATCAAACAGAAGTGTAAATACTTTTGGTGCACAGTTAATGGTTGTGCCGGTTAAAAACTGGACTGCTTATTTAAACTTTATCAGCGGCCATGATTCTGGTACCGAGTTTGACCTGACTACCAACTACCAAATTACCTCGGCCTTTAAATTAGGCTTAAACGGCGCTACCTATTCTGCCCCAAGCGGCACAAGCGGTGGTTTTGATGGTGTGGCTTTATATCCTCAGTTAGCGGTATCACCGGCAGTAACTTTAGGTTTACGTGGTGAGTATTTTAAATGTAAAGATGGCGATTACGTAACTGTTGGCGCTGCCCCAGGCAAATCTGTAACCGGTTTAACAGCCACCGTAAACTTTAAATATGGTCCGTTAACTGTGATTCCAGAGGTAAGATTGGATCATAACAAAGACCAGGCGTTTTTACAAAGTGACCACGTTACACCAACAAACTCAGCATCACAATTCTTAATTGCTGCTGTTTACGCATTTTAATATTAAACACGTAGAGACGCAATAAAAAAAGACGCAAAATATTGCGTCTCTATAGTGATAAATTTGAGGAGAGGTACAATCAATTGATTGTACCTCTTATTTTTTTACAGCCGTTATGGCCAGCGGACTTGTCCGTTACCTTTCACAATCCATTTATAGCTGGTTAGCTCTTTTATCCCCATTGGCCCGCGTGCATGCAGTTTTTGTGTGCTGATGCCAATTTCGGAACCTAAGCCAAACTGTGCACCATCTGTAAATGCGGTTGATGCATTTACGTAGACAGCGGCAGCATCAACCTTATTTAAAAAGTCTTCGATATGTTGTGGATTCTGTGAGATGATGGCTTCGCTATGTTTAGAACTATGTTGGGCGATGTGCTGTAATGCCTCGTCGAAATCACTGACTGTTTTAATCGCCATTTTCATCGACAGAAACTCTGTGCCGAAATGTTCTTCAGTAGCATGCTGTAATAATTCAGTAGGGTAGCGGCCTTCTAATGCCTGATGTGCTGCTTCATCGGCAAAAACCTCTACAGCAGCTTCACCCAAAGTATGCATCAATTGCGGCAGATCATTTAAACGGTTTTCATTAATGATCAGGCAATCTAACGAATTGCAGACGCTAACCCTGCGTGTTTTAGCATTGAAGATAATTGCACTGCCTTTTTCCAGATCACCATCTTCATCAAAATAAGTATGGACGATCCCTGCGCCGGTTTCAATAACCGGTATTTTACTGTGCTGACGAACGAAATTGATTAAGCCCTGACTTCCGCGAGGGATCAGCACATCTACAAAGCCAACTGCATTTAGTAACGCCTCGGTAGCATCGCGTTCAGCAGGTAATAGGGTAGCTGCATTAGTATCAATGTTATGTTTTTTAAGTACTGAATGAATAACCGATATAATGGCCTGATTAGAGTAATCAGCATCGCTACCGCCTTTCAAAACACTTACATTACCTGTTTTAAAGCAAAGCGAAAATACATCGAAAGTAACATTTGGCCTTGCTTCATATATTACACCGATTACACCAAGCGGTACCCGAACTTTTGAGAGATCAAGGCCATTTGGTAAAATATTGTTAGATAATACTTCGCCTAAAGGGTTTTCAAGTGCAGCAACATTTCGAATTTCTGAAGCGATGCTTTGAATACGTTCCGGGCTTAATTTAAGGCGATCATATTTTGGATCGGCTGTATCCATCCGGTCCAGATCTTTTTGGTTTTCAGTCAGCAGGAAATCTGTTTGTTCAACTGCCTTTTCTGCCACATCTAACAAAACCTGGTTGATCACATCAGGAGCAAGGCCTGCAATGTTGCGGCCGGCTATAACTGCGTTCTCAAAATATACGGAATAACTCATGGTGTGTATCATGCCTGTAAATAAAGATAATCATAATGCACAAGCGCTTTCTCATGTTTCTTGCCAATGCGTTCGCGGGCTTTGTCGGCGCCGTATTCGGCAATGCCCTGGCCGATAATTTTTTGCTGCTCATCAAGCAGTTTAATAATATCACCTTTCTTAAAATCTTCCAAAATATCAATAATACCGACAGGTAATAAGCTGGTGGCCTTGCTTGATGTTAAAGCTATTTTAGCACCTTCATTAACCAGTACTGCACCCGTTGCCGAGTGGCCCGAATGCGCTATCCATTTCTTTTTGCCCGAAGCTGATTTATTAGGGATAAAGCGCGTATGCTTTACCGTATTATTTAATACATCTATTAATATGTCATCCTTAGTGCCATTGGCAATATGCACAGCAATACCCAATTGTGCCACTTTTTGCGACATGGTTGATTTAGTGATCATGCCCCCACGCCCAAACTGTGATTTGCTTGAACTAATAAACGACGAAAAGTCTAACGTAGAGTTAGTGATTTCTTCCAACAGGGTAGAACCTGGTAATTTCGGGTCACCATCATAAATACCATCCACATTGCTCAGGATAATCAATGCCTGTGCATTTAACATGGAGGCAATCAGTCCCGCCAGTTCATCATTATCGGTAAACATCAATTCGGTTACAGATACCACGTCATTTTCATTAACAATAGGTAGTACCTTATGCTGAAGCAAAATCTCCAAGCAGTTTTTCATGTTGAGATAATGGGTACGGTCGCGGAAATCTTCTTTAGTTACTAATACCTGGGAGCAAAGTATTTCGTATTGCTCCAGCAGTTGCGCATAAGTATTAATCAGCTTCACCTGCCCAACCGATGCCAGTAATTGTCGGGCAGCAATATTATCTACTTTTTCGGGTAAGGTGATCAAACTACGGCCCGATGCCACGGCTCCTGATGACACCAAAATAACTTCCTTACCAGACGCATGGATCTCAGCAATTTGCTTAACGATATTGCTGATCCGGTTGGTATCGGGCAGTCCGTCTTTTTGCGTTAAAACATTCGATCCTATTTTTATAACGATACGTTGGTAATTAAAAGCCATGTAAAACGATGTTGGAGTGGGCAATATTAGTAATATAGGTTTAGTTTTAAGGCCTTTAAAAACAATAAAATGATATTTTTCTTCAAAAATATTTGATAACTAATATAATTTAATATTTTTGTCTACTTATTCTATAGATAATGTATAAATATCAAATCACATCAACTCTTAAAGCTACTCAAAGCTGCTGCTGTTGTTGTTGATATTTTTTACATCCATCCCCTCTGAATTTACTGGATATCATAAAGATGTATTCGCATCGGGGGAAAGTATAGCTGTGTGTTCAGCGATTATCCAAATTCAATCACTACCATTTAAATAAACAATCCAATTCCTAATCATGAAAAAAACTATACTCATCTTATTAACGTTTTTAACGAGCGTCGCTTTTGCGCAAACCCCCATAAAAGGGGTTGTAAAAAATTCGGCGGGTGTGGTAATACCACGTGCAACGGTAACTATCCGCGGCACCAAAACTGCTGTAAGTGCCAATGACAACGGCGAGTTTACCATCAACACTAAGCAAGAACCACCGTTTTTTATCCAGGTACGTTCAGTTGGCTTTAAGGCACAGGATTTTCAGGTTCTAAAATTTCAGGATACTCCTTTGGAATTAGTACTTGTGGAAGACGACCAGTTACAGGAAATTGTAGTGGTATCGAGAAGGCGTAAAGAACTTTTACAAGATGTACCGATCCCTATTTCGGTAATAGGCGGTGCCCAGATTGAGCAAAGTGGTGCGTTTAACGTTAACCGCGTTAAAGAGCTTGTGCCATCATTGCAGCTTTATACATCAAACCCTCGTAACACAGGTATTAACATTCGTGGTATTGGTTCACCATTTGGCTTAACCAATGATGGCCTCGATCCGGGAGTGGGTTTTTATGTAGACGGCGTTTACTATGCACGTCCCGCTGCTGCCACACTTGATTTTATCGATATCAGCAATATTGAAGTACTGCGTGGCCCACAAGGAACTTTATTTGGTAAAAACACGGCCGCGGGTGCAATCAACATCACTACGCGTAAAGCCAGTTTCACCCCAGGCGTTGCTTTAGAAAGCAGTTTTGGTAACTATGGTTATATACAAACCAAGGCCTCTGTTACCGGGCCGTTATCTAAAACCTTAGCAGCGCGGATTTCATTTTCGGGGACACAGCGCAATGGACTGGTACAGAATGTGGCTACCCAGGTGCCCGTTAACGACATCAATAATTTAGGTGGCCGTGCTCAATTGCTTTATCAACCGTCAGACAAAACCACCATTACTTTATCGGGCGATGTGTCTGATCAGAAACCTAATGGCTATGCCCAGGTAGTTGCGGGAGTAGTGCCTACTTTACGCGCATCATATCGCCAGTTTAACAATATTATCAAGGATCTAGGTTATAAATTACCATCTACAAATGCTTATGATCGTGTTATAGATGATGATGCTCCCTGGAGATCGGGCAACCAATTGGGGGGTATATCATTAAATGCTGATTTTAAAATTGGCGGCGGTACCTTAACCTCAACCACGGCCTGGCGCTACTGGAACTGGGACCCATCAAACGACCGTGACTTTACGGGCTTGCCGGTGTTAACCAAATCGCAAAACCCATCGAGGCAGCACCAGGAATCTGAAGAGATCCGTTATGCGGGCGATATTTCTAATAACTTAAGTGGTGTAGTTGGATTATACTATCTGGATCAGAAAGTGACTACCACGGGTAGGGAAGAGGCCGGTTCGGCCGAATGGCGCTTTGCGCAGAGCACAACCAATACTGCCCTATGGAAAACTCCGGGTTTGTTTGAAGGTTATGGTATATCAACCGATTCATGGATCAAATCACAAACTGCGGCTGCATTTGCCAACGTAGACTGGAAAATTGCCGACGTATTCCATATTAATCCAGGTGTGCGTATCAACTACGACAAAAAGGATGTTTATTATAACAGGGTAGCCAACGGAGGGATTACCATAACAGATCCGGCCCTGTTAGCACTAAGGAACGGAGTTTACAGCAGCCAGTTTTATACTACTAATTTTGACGAAAAGAATTTCACCTATCAGGTTACCGCATCTTACCGCCCAAGCAAACGCCTTAATGCATTTGCTACCTATTCAACAAGTTACAAACCATCTGGTGTTAACGTAGGCGGTTTGCCTACTATAAACAACCAACCTGCACTGGATCTGGCGGTGATTAAACCCGAAAAAACAAAGCATATAGAAATTGGCGCTAAAACTAATCCGGCAGAGAATTTGACGGTGAACGTAACGTTCCACAATTCAGACATCAAGGATTACCAAACCAATGTTCAATCGCCGGATCCGGGTGTAAACCGTGGCTATTTAGCTACTGCCGAGAAGGTAAACGTAAAAGGTGTTGAACTGGATGCCAACTATCTGGCGGGCAAGTATTTCTCCTTCTATGCTTCGGGAGCGTATACAGATGCTAAATATGTTAAATTTACTAATGCGCCGCTTCCACTTGAGCAAACAGGTTTAGTGGTGGGCGGCCAAAGTATTTATTTTGAAGATATTTCTGGTACGCGACTTCCAGGTGTTTCTAAATGGACAACATCGGCCGGTGGCGAGTTCGCTATCGACGCAAAATTTGTGAGCGATGGTACCAAGTTCTTTATCGGTGTAGATAATTATTACCGTTCAGGCTTCTCATCAAGTCCAACACCGTCGAAATATTTAAATATTGATGGTTATACTTTACTGAACGCCAGGCTAGGTTACAGGGCCACAAAAGGTTTGTCGGCCTATATCTGGAGCCGCAACTTGCTTAATAAGAACTACTTTGAGCAATTACTGCCAGCCACCGGTAATGCCGGCCAATACGCAGCTGTACTTGGCGACCAAAGGACTTTTGGTATTACTTTACGCTATGTGTTGTAACCCCTCCCGGCCTCCCCGAAGGGGAGGAGG
>CAHJXH010000183.1 GCA_903644075.1 Sphingobacteriaceae bacterium
CCATCAGTATAAACTAACAGGCTCCTTCATAATTTCTTTTTTATACTTATTCAGCTAATTGAACCTTAGCTTTTTTAGGCGCAACAGGTTGCGGAACTTTTACGTAGTAGCCGGTGCCATCGTAAACACGCTTGCGTGGGTGTGCCTGGCAATCCTCGCTGCAGCAGCCATCTAAAGCAGTACCGCATTCGTCGCATTGGGTGAAGTGTTCGTTGCACTCGGGGTTGGCGCAGTTAATCATTTTTTCGGTGTGCTTGCCACAGTTGTAGCAAACCGATACCGTAACCGGATTAACCGAGTTTACATCGACAGATAACCGGTTATCGAAAACATAACATTTACCCTCAAAATCTTCGCCGCCTGCTTCTTTACCGTATTTAATAATACCGCCATGCAGCTGGTAAACATCTGTAAAACCCTCGTGCAGTAACAGGGCCGATGCTTTTTCGCATTTAATACCACCGGTGCAGTAGGTTAATACTTTTTTATCCTTGTATTTGGCCAGCTCATTAATTTGGGCCGGAAAATCGCGAAAGTTATCGATATCCAACGTAATGGCATTTTTAAAACGACCCAGTGAATGTTCGTAATTTGAACGCACATCGAGGATAATTACATCCTCATCATCCTTCATCGCCAAAAATTCCTTTGGTTCCAGGTGCTTGCCGGTTTGTAACTGCGGATTGATGATGTTAGGATCGCGCAGGCCAGAGTGTACAATTTCGCTTTTATAGCGCACATGCATTTTTACAAATGAAGGTTCGGCTACATCATCAATTTTAAATTCGGTTTTGGCAAAGCGCTCTTCGGCATGTATGGCGGCCATGTATGCTTCACAAGCTTCTTTTGCGCCAGATACGGTACCGTTAAGGCCTTCGTCGGCAACAATAATACGGCCGGTTAAGCCCAGGCTTTTACAAAATTTAAGATGGTCTGCGGCAAATTGCTCCGCCTCGGCTATTGTTGAATAACAATAGTACAGTAGTGTTTGATATTGTGTCATTACGTACATTGATGCTGCTGCAAACAGCGTTAAATGAGGTGCAAATTTAGTAAAAAGTCAGGAAGTCAGCAAGACCGGAAGTGCGGAAGTTTTGAGTAGCAGTGGCGAGTGGCAGTAGCAGTGTTAAAATTATGCGCTATTCGAAGTCTACGCTGTTCGATGTCTCTGAATTTGAACTACTACGTAATAGCCTCAAGACTATCGGCTCAATATAGGTGTTCCGGACTTTTAAGTCATTTTTTATATCCAGACAAAAACCTGCTTTTTAGTAGCCCCGGCATCGATTTTGAGTAAAATATAAAAAATACAGGGTGTTCCGGGTGTTCCGCTTTACAAAAACGGAACACCCCTGAATTTTATCGGCACTAATAAACCACATTAGCCCGTTAAATAATTTGGTAATGCTTAATTTTGCCTCAAATTTATAACGCTATGTATGATACGCTGAAACCTGTGCTACAACAGGAACTTGCCCAAATAGAAGAAGCCGGATTATATAAAAGAGAACGCATTATTACTTCGCCCCAGGGTGCCGATATTACGGTACAAGGCGGGCAGGAGGTAATAAACTTCTGTGCCAATAATTACCTGGGCCTCTCGAGCCACCCGAAAGTGATCGAGGCTGCAAAAAAGGTAATGGATTCGCACGGTTACGGACTTTCATCTGTGCGGTTTATTTGCGGCACACAGGATATCCACAAAGAACTGGAAGCCAAATTGGCTGAGTTTTTAGGGACAGAAGACACCATACTTTACGCGGCTGCTTTTGATGCCAATGGCGGTGTGTTCGAGCCCTTGTTCAACGAGCAGGATGCGATCATATCTGATGAGCTGAACCATGCTTCTATCATAGACGGTGTGCGTTTATGTAAAGCACAACGCCAGCGTTATAAACATGATGATATGGCCGATCTGGAAGAAAAGCTGATTGCTACGCAGAACCTCCGTCACCGTATCATCGTTACTGATGGCGCTTTCTCAATGGATGGCACTATTGCACAGTTAGATAAAATTTGCGACCTGGCCGATAAATACAAAGCCTTGGTAATGATAGATGAGAGCCATTGCTCGGGCTTTATGGGCAAAACCGGCCGCGGTACGCATGAGCACCATAATGTAATGGGCCGTATCGATATTATAACCGGCACATTGGGTAAAGCTTTGGGTGGTGCATCAGGCGGTTTTACATCTGGACGTAAGGAGATCATCGATATGCTGCGTCAGCGTTCACGTCCATATTTATTCTCTAACACCTTGGCCCCGGCTATTACAGGCGCATCAATCGGCGTACTAAACATGCTGAGCGAAACTACCGACCTGCGCGATAAGCTGGAAAGTAATACCCAATACTTCCGCCAAAAAATGACCGAAGCCGGTTTCGATATTAAACCGGGCGTACATCCTATTGTACCGGTTATGCTGTACGATGCCAAACTGGCCCAGGAGTTTGCTGCCAAAATGCTGGAAGAAGGCATTTATGTGATCGGTTTTTACTACCCGGTTGTTCCGCAAGGTAAGGCACGTATCCGTGTACAGATTTCTGCTGCGCACGATGTAGCGCATCTTGATAAGGCTATTGCTGCATTTACCAAGGTAGGCAAGGCGCTGGAAGTGATTAAGTAATAAATGTAAATTACTTATCTTTGTATTAGGGAGGCACCGTATTATGGCAAAGCTGGTATTAGATATTGAACCATCTGTTATTGACGCACTAAATAAAGCGGCTGAGAAAAAACATCAAAGTGTTTCTCAGGTGGCTGAAGATTTGCTCAGAAATGTTGGCAACGACGATTTTAAAGATATCGATGTAAAAGCTAAGGTGAGCAAATACCCCGAATGGATGCAGCGACTGATAATTGCAGATAAGCCTACACCAGATTTTGATCACAAAGCCGAATACGGCAAACACCTGGAAGAGAAGTACGGTCTATGAAATTAGTATTTATTGATTCTGATGTTCTTTTGGATAGTATTTTAGCGCGCGAACCTTTTTTTGATGCTGCTTCTGATTTACTGGCACTTTCAGGACAAAAAGAAGTTAAACTCTGTACATCAGTTCACAGCTTGCTTAATATTCACTACTTAGTAAAAAAACATTATGGTGAATTATTAACAAGGCAATCTATCCAGGCATTAACCGAACAATTGGATATCATACCTGAAGATGTAAATCTGATTGAACAAGCGCTTACTTCCGATTTTTCAGACTTCGAAGATGGAGTACAATATTATGCAGCCCTAAGTGCCAAAGCTGATTTTATCATCACCCGAAATACAAAAGATAAACACTCGGCTATATCTGTTTTAACGGCCGAACAATTTTTAAATACATTATAACTGATATGCAAGATCAGATCAATCAATATACCGCCGAGATCGAAGCTTTCAAACCTGCTAATGCAGATGAGCTGGAAGCTTTCCGGATTAAATATTTAGGCACCAAGGGACTTATTAAAGACCTTTTTGAGCAATTTAAAAGTGTTGGCCCTGAAGAGAAACGTGTTTTCGGTAAAGTGCTTAACCAGTTTAAGCAAATGGCCGAGGCTAAATATGCTGAATTAAAGGAGAGCTTCGACGGACAACCGGCAACCGGCAACGGACAACAGCAAGATTTAACTTTGCCTGGCAATGGTTTCGAGGTTGGCTCACGCCATCCACTGTCGTTAGTACAAAGTGAGATCGTAGACATCTTCAAACGCTTAGGCTTTATAGTTGCCGAAGGCCCGGAGATTGAGGACGACTGGCATAACTTCTCGGCCCTTAACTTCCCGGATGAGCACCCGGCACGTGATATGCAGGATACCTTCTTTATCAAGAAAAATAGTGGTAAAGATGATATCGCCCTGCGTACCCATACTTCATCGGTACAGGTACGGATGATGGAGAACGGCAAACCACCGTTCCGCGCTATTATGCCGGGTCGTGTTTACCGTAACGAGGCTATATCCGCCCGTGCGCACTGCTTTTTCCATCAGATAGAGGGTTTATATATCGATGAAAATGTATCATTTGCCGATCTGAAGCAAACGCTTTACCACTTCGTACAGGAGTTATATGGCGAAGGCACGAAGGTGCGTTTCCGCCCGTCGTACTTCCCGTTCACCGAGCCATCGGCCGAAATGGATATTTCTTGTACTATTTGTAAAGGCGCTGGCTGTAACATGTGTAAACATTCGGGCTGGGTTGAAATTTTGGGTTGCGGCATGGTTGACCCTAATGTTTTAGAAAATTGTGGCATCGACAGTAAGAAGTATACCGGCTTTGCGTTCGGTATGGGTGTGGAGCGTATCACTAACTTAAAATATGTGATCCGCGATCTGCGTCTATTTTCTGAGAACGATGTGCGTTTCTTAAAACAGTTTAAAACAGAAATGATATGAGGTACCGTTTAGGTTTGCTGCTGATTAGTTTAATGAGTTTGGTTTCGTGTGGCAAGGATAATTCATCAGGCATTCCTAACGTTTCGGTTAACTTCCAGAACCCACTTTCAGATCCTCGTTATAGCAAACTGAACAGTATTGGCGGCGCCGTTACAGTAAGTGGTTATGGTGTAGCAGGTTTAGTGCTTTACCATAACCCCAATGGTAGCTTTGAGGCTTTCGATCGTTGCAGCAGTTATAATCCCGGTGCCAAATGCGCGGTTAATATCGACGATACAGGTTTCCAGGTGGTTGACCCATGCAGCGGTTCTAAATTTTCATTGGCCGATGGTACGCCGGTAAAAGGCCCGGCAAGCACGTCGTTAAAATCGTACTATATCCAAGTGGCGAATAATACTATATTTGTGTCTAATTGATACATGGAAGCCGATAAAATTAAAGAAAGCATTAAGCGGGCCGCGCAGGAGTTGTTCCGCAAATTCGGTTATCACAAAACCAGCGTTAACGAAATTGCCAAGCGGGCTAAAATAGCCAAAGCCACTATTTATAAATATTTCGACAGCAAGGAAGAAATTCTTCATGCCCTGCTGATGGACTATATTAAAGTAAGTGTAGATGAGCTGATTAACAGCGACAGCCACCAGATGGATGAAGAAGCGCACCTCACCAACCTCATCCTAAAAACCAGCCGCTTATCGTACACCATCTGTAACGAATTTATCGGCTGGGACTTTATCCGCGAATCAACCAACTCACAGGAATTCCTCAAAAACCTCTCTAACGAACTCGAAGAATTACTGCTTAGCTCATTCACCAAACTAAGCGGCATGCGCAAAATGGAAAGCTACCACCAGCGTTTACGCTTCCTGATCAAGTGCAGCAAGAGCATCGTTTTCAGCTTCGCCTTTACCTCAGTAAGCGATGCCGACGTGCGTAAGAACTTCGTATCTTTTCAAAAAGAGATTTTGCCATATTTAGTAAAAGCAGCTATTACGGTTTAATTTATTTTTCGCCTACAACCACTTTTAAATTTTGACCAAGAACACGATAAATGTTCGGATCAATATGAGCTTGAACAAATTGAACATTTTGGTAACCGGCATTATGTATTAGTATTGCTATTTTTCTTTTCTCTTCCTCGGGACACCTTATGCCGAAAATCACTTGCACTAACGCTTCTTTTGGAAATTTAATATTACTAAACTTAGTCGTCAAAAACCGAACTTCTTTCTCATAAGACCAATGAATTGATTTTGTAGAAAAATATTCTTTTACAGTATTTTCAAAATTTTTATAGAAATAGATTAAAGGTACTTTTCTCGAATATTGAACCTCATAATATTTTCCAAATGTTTGCTGCATAATTTCTTCATTAAATCCTAAACAAACTCCGGTATGTGCGTTTGCATAATGCCCCCACATTAATAAATTTGTACTCTTTTTACTAAAACAACTAACCCTAACTTGTTTAATAAACTGTGTACTCCATTTTTCCAAAATTCCAATTATTTTAATTTGAGCTGCGGGATTATCCATTGCATGCATTAATACATGTGACAGATTAGGTTCAGATTCAGATTCCATCGCTTCCTTGTAATTTTCTAAAATGTCTTCTTTGGTTTTGGGCGAAACAGTCTTTAGATTGCAGTCATACGGATCATTAAAATTTTCAGGCTTTTGAAAAAATACACTTGAATCTTCAAGAATTTTATACAAGTATTCGTTACAAGCGTGATATTTGAATATCAGGTTTACTTTCCTTTTTTGCATCTCTTTCTAATTGTGATAGTCTAAACTTAATGTTTATTCTGTCCTGATAAAAGCTACCATTAAAATCTTATGGCATTTTGTCCTTAGTATTTTGTCTCCTACTCCTTTTGGGGAAACAAAATACCGTTTTGGTTTTTGGTATAAAATTACTATGTTAGCATAATAAATTTTTACATCATGAGCCGAGAATTAAACGATTTTTCAGCACAGATTGATGAACAGTTCGATTTGGCGTACGCTGACACTAATAGCTTCTGGTTTCTTTTGGTATCACTCTTCTCCCGCTAATTACCGCGCTGGCAGATTGGTTTTACATTTAAGGTTTTAAATAATTGGGTTAACTTTGCAGCCTGATGAGAAAGACTGCGAATTATACAGTGATTGAAGGCGTTACTGTAATTGATATTGCCGAAGAAGGCAAAGGGGTTGGTAAGGCCGATGATCTGGTGCTTTTTATTGAGAAAGCCGTTCCCGGCGATGTGGTTGATGTTGAGATTTACCGCAAAAAGAAAAACTTTGGCGAAGCCCGCATCAAAACTATTGTAAAACCTTCTGAGTACCGTACCACGCCATTTTGCGAACACTTTGGTACCTGCGGCGGTTGCAAATGGCAACACATGACCTACCCTGCCCAGTTGCAATTTAAACAAAAAACCGTAGCTGATGCTTTAGGCCGTTTAGCCAAGATTGATGTAAGCGACATTATGCCGATTGTTGGCTCTCCTGAAGACAGATACTACCGCAACAAGTTAGAATATACTTTCTCAGACAAACGCTGGTTAAACGACGGCGAGAACCTCGAAAACGATACTTTGGATCTGAATGCGCTTGGTTTCCACATCCCCGGCCGTTTTGATAAGATCCTGGATATTAACCATTGCTACTTACAGGCCGATCCCTCGAACGAATTACGTTTAAGCCTGCGCGATTTTGCCAAGCAAAACAACATCAGCTTTTATAATTTAAAGAACCACGAAGGCGCACTGCGTAACCTCGTGATCCGCACCTCATCAACAGGCGAACTGATGGTGATTGTGATCTTCGCCTATGTGAGCGAAGATGAGGTTAAACTGGTGATGGACTTTGTGAAGACGAGCTTCCCGGAGGTTACTTCGTTATTATACATCATCAACCAAAAGAAAAACGATACTTTCTTTGATCAGGACGTGATTAGCTGGAAAGGCCCGCAATATATTCATGAGGGTATGGATGAAATTAAGTTCCGCATCGGTCCCAAATCCTTCTACCAAACAAACGCCATCCAGGCTAAAAAACTGTACGAAATAACCCGCGATTTTGCAGGCTTTACAGGTACCGAACTGGTTTATGATCTTTATACCGGCGCAGGCACTATTGCCAATTTTGTAGCCAAACATGTAAACAAAGTAGTTGGGGTTGAATATGTACCTTCGGCTATTGAAGATGCCAAGATCAATTCGCAGATTAACAACATCACCAATACCGATTTTTACGCCGGCGATATGAAAGATGTACTGGATGCCGAATTTGTGCTAACGCACGGCAAACCGGATGTGATTATCACCGACCCGCCGCGTGCAGGCATGCACCCTGATGTTGTTGCCCGCCTGATGGAAATTGAAGCAGAAAAAATTGTGTACGTAAGCTGTAACCCAGCAACACAGGCACGGGATATGCTGGTACTGAAAGAAAAATATGACAGCGTTAAAATTCAACCGGTGGATATGTTTCCGCATACCCAGCACGTGGAGAATGTAATGTTGTTACAATTGAGAAAGTAACACTACCTGCACGTTATATGCCAAGTCTAAGATTAGCAAATCTACGACTTGTCCAGTGGGGTGCTGAAACAAGTTCAGCATGACGAGTTTATTTAATTTGTCATCCAGAGCGATAGCGAAGGATCTTCTTCACTCGGTATAGCCGCTATGCATAGCGAAGAAGAGGACATACATGAAGTAAGATTCTTCGCTATCGCTCTGAATGACAAGAATGATTTAGAATAAAAAACATTGATCAAATGGATCCGGAAGAATTATTAAACGAAGGCAGCCAGCCTCAAAAAGATAGCCCTTTAGCCAGCCTGCGGGTTGATTTAAAATTATTTAGTGAATCACTGCGTGAGGTTGCGGTTGAAATTATGGTAGAAGGCCTTTCCCTGTACCCTATTTTTATTGCGCATCAGCATGAGGTAAAACTGGGCGAAGAGATTTTCAACAAAGACGAGTTAAATACCGAATGGAACATCAACGCATCTACCCTCGAAGAATTTGTAGAGCGTGGCATCATTAAAAAGGAACTGAAACAGCGCTTTATCGACACCTTTAAAAGCCCGGACGAGTTTATGTGTGTGTTTGTAATTGTGCCCGAAGGTGCCAATTTTGTATTTTTTCCATATTCAAAAGAATAATAGTAGTTTCGGTTGTTATCTCAAACAGATATGTCAGAAAAAAGGCTGCTTATACTCGACCCAAAGCAAATTCAGCAAAAAATAGATCGTATTGCTTACCAGATCCTCGAAGATAATTTTGAGGAACAGGAAATTGTTATTGCCGGTATTTTACCGCAGGGAAGCAATATTGCCATCAGAATAAAAAACATCTTAGATGAGATTGCCCCGTTTAAAAGCAAGCTTATCAACATCGAGCTTGAAAAACACGTGAGCAGCCTGCACTTTAAACTGGATACCCCGATTGAAGAATGCAGCAACAAAGTGATCATACTGGTTGATGACGTAATGAACAGCGGCAAAACCCTGGCTTACGGTTTCGGCGTATTTCTGGATGTACCGCTTAAAAAGCTTCGCACCGTGGTACTGGTAGATCGTAACCACAAAAGTTTCCCGGTTACTACAGATTATTCGGGCATTGCGCTATCAACCCTGCTTAACGAGCATGTGGATGTGCAGCTAACCGAAAGTGGTGAAGGCGATGCGGTTTGGCTGGGGTAGTTAGCTATTAGCTAATATCTCTTCCAATTTTTCCGCACTCAGGCTTATCCCATCGGCTACAATACCCGATTTTAAGTAATGTTCTTCGCGCTCTGCCAGTTTCTCTGCAATAAAGGTAACCAGGTCATCGCCGTGTTTACCATGTAGTAGCGGGCGTTCTTCTTTACCATGCTCTAAACGGCTGGCCAGTGCTTTGGACGACATCTGGATATAGATCACCTTACCGTTGGCATTCATCCAATCCATATGGTCGAAATAGCAGGGTAAGCCACCGCCGGTTGAGATAATAGAGTTATCTGTAAAGCCTGTCTCCTTTAATATTTTGGATTCTTCCTGGCGGAAAGCTTCTTCGCCGTGGCTTACAAAATATTTGGCAATGGTGGTGCCTTCGCGCTGTTCAAAAAGCTCATCAAGGTCAACAAATTGATAGTTTAACCTTGCTGCCAGCCTGCGCCCCAAGGTTGATTTTCCGCAGCCCATAAAGCCTACTAAAAATATCTTCATTATTGCTGGCGTAAGTATTGTTTAACAATATCATCATACTTAGGCAGGCTATGATAATGCCATTTGGCAATCACAGTGCCGCCTTTCATCAGCAAAATGCCGGGGTTAGAACGCACGATGGTTTTCAGTGGAACACCATCAGCATAATAGATCTCTGAGATCAGGTGATTTTTCTTAGCAAAAGCCGTTGCATCGGGAGCTGAGTTTGAAGTCAGTAAGATGGTGCGGATATTATAATTATCAGTCAGGTTTACCGCCAGCGCATTGATACGGCGGATAGCCTGCTCATCAGTATGGCCCAGATCGTAAGCCACAATAACCAGGTTATAGAACGGGTTGCCTAACAACTCCTGCGTATAATTAACGCCCTGCGCGTCCTGTATAGCCAGGTCACGAATCTTAGGCGCGAAGCCGGCTTTCACCAGTCGCGATTCGGGGTTACCAACTACCTGCCAGTTGGCATCCTTCCAAATCCCGGTTTTCATATACTCCTTATCGGTCATGGTTTTGGTACCGCCGGTTTGTTTATTTTTAAGCTGATAGGTAATCTCAAACTCATCAGGTTTCGCTCCGGGCGGTGTTTTCATTTCGTCCAACAGGTTAGCGCCTACTTTGTACGGCAGAAAATCCATCACCGGTAAAAAGTTATAGGTATACAA
>CAHJXH010000184.1 GCA_903644075.1 Sphingobacteriaceae bacterium
TTAACTACCCAGGCGCAAAGTGGCATTAACTACCCGGTAATCAGGTATTCGGATGTGTTGTTACTCTTTGCCGAAGTCCAAAACGAATTAAATGGCGGTCCCACTACTGATGCTTACGCATCTATTAACAAGGTGAGAACAAGGGCAGGTATAGCCAACCTCACTGCCGGATTAAGCCAATCTAACTTCCGCGATTCTGTTTTCCTGGAGCGAAGAAAGGAATTTATACAGGAGGGAAACCGCTGGTTCGATCTGGCGCGTCAAGGAGAAACCGCTTTGTTAACTGCGGTGCATAAACTGCCGGCAAAATCGGCAGCGAGTTCTAAAAATATCCTGTTCCCGCTTCCGCTGGTGGAGATCCAGCTTAACCCGCTGTTGAAACAAAACCCCGGCTATTAATTAAAATCTGTAACCATTAAAATTTAATTATATGACACTATCAGATGTATCAATTTTAGGGAAGAAAATACTGGTTGGCATTATAGTTACGCTGGTACCCTTCGTTATCATTTTCGGTGGCTTGTGGCTTACACAGAAGCTGCTGACCGATAAGCACAAAGAACCTCAACAAATTTCGAAACCAAATTAAAACCGACATACTATGAAAATGGCAGTTGAAACCAAGGATAGGATAGTAAGGAACGTGATTCTGAGCCTGTTCATCTACATACTACCCATCGCACTCATGTTCGCAACTTTTTACGTAACCGGACAACGTCCCTGGGAAAAAAAGCAGCATGAAAAAGAAAATGTAAAATCTGAAAACAAGAAAAACACAGTGAACAATGGAAGCAACGATTGAGTTTATCAAGAAAGGCATAGAAAACCTGAACGGGTTCGGGTTCCCTTTTTTAGTATTTTTTATTGGCGTATTAGAATTTTCATTTGGCCTTTACCGGGGCAAATGGCCTAAAAACGAACGCTGGGTTGATATTGCCTGCTTTACCTTACCAAGGTTAGTGGTGCAGCCCGCGTTCGCTTATTTCGGCTTAAAATTTCTGCCTCTTGCCTTACCCGGGTTAAAGAACGCATTTGACTGGGTGCCTTTTCTATGGGGATGCGCCATTATTGCCATTGCCGATGATTTAACGCAGTACTGGTACCACCGTTTGCACCACGAAATTCCATGGTTGTGGCGTTTTCACCGTACGCACCACTCGGCATCGTACATGGGTATGGCCATGGCCAGCAGGCAGAATTTGCTTTATACGCTATTCTTCTCGCAGATCTATTTAACTACTGCCTTGGTTTACTTAGGCCTAGGTATCCCGGCGGTGGTGATCAGGGGGATTAAAGGCACTATCACCACGCTTGCGCACTCAAGCATCCCATGGGATAAACCTTTTTACCAGATCAAATGGCTTAACCCAATTGCCTGGGTACTGGAACGTACCATTTCAACACCGGCTACGCACCATGCGCATCACGCTGCCAGTACAGATGATGGCATCGGTTACTACAAAGGTAACTTCGGCAACATGTTCTTTATCTGGGACATTATTTTCGGTACAGCGCATATCTCCCGCCAATATCCTAAAGCCTACGGCATCTCGCATTACGAAGGCGACCAATGGTATGCCCAACTGTTATGGCCGATATTTAAATCGAAGGTAGCAGGCAGCGAGCTGGCAGCTGATGGCCCGGTAGTAAGATTGGACGACCCCGTTAAAACGATCACAGTGCAAAAGCCTGATGAGCCGAAGCCCGCTACGCAGTACCATCTCTCAACCGTACAATCAACCTAACCTAACAACCGACCATAAATGAATTATTTATCACAAAATGCTAAACGAAAATTAACCCTGCTCACGGCATGGTTAATTTCATTCGGCTATGTTGCTGCACAGAATATTACCCAGCAGCAGGAGCCGTTTAAAGGGGTGATCGGCAAAACCCTCGGCGACTCGAAAGAAGCCTGGACCACGCCGGTTAAAGCCCCGGCAGGAGCCCCAAACGTAGTCCTTATTTTATTGGATGATGTGGGTTTCGGTGCATCATCTACATTTGGTGGGGTTATTAAAACACCTACGTTTGATACGCTGGCCAGTCAAGGTTTACGGTATACCAACTTCCATACAGCCGGTATTTGCGCACCTACAAGGGCATCATTACTAACCGGCCGAAACCATCATTACGTACATATGGGCGGCTTTGCACACACGGTAATGTCGGCCGGTTTTCCGGGTTATGACGGCCGGATCCCATCTGATAAAGGTACCATTGCCGAGATTTTACGCGAGAATGGATACAGCACCTTTGCTACAGGCAAATACGGACTAACACCTGATGAAGACGCTACTGACGCCGGTCCGTTTGATCGCTGGCCGCTGGGTAAAGGTTTCGACCATTTCTTCGGTTTCCTGGGTTCAGAAACAGACCAGTATAAACCAGATCTGGTAGAAGATAACCAGCACGTTACCCCGGATGGCAGGCACTTAGAAGAACAGATTACAGATAAAGCCATCGGCTACCTGACCAAACATCGTAAAGTAGCTCCTGATAAGCCATTTTTTTTATACTATGCACCGGCAGCAACCCACGCCCCGCACCAGGTGGCTACCGAGTGGAGAGACCAGTACAAAGGCCAGTTTGATGGCGGCTGGGACGAGTTTCGCGAAAAGGTATTTGCCAGGCAGAAAAAATTGGGCATTATCCCGGCCAATGCGGTATTGCCGGCGCGCAATCCCAACGTTACGGCATGGAACAAGCTACCGGCTGATGAAAAGAAACTATACGCCCGCTTTATGGAAGTATATGCCGGTTACTTAACCTATGCAGATCACGAGGTTGGCCGTTTAGTTGATTATTTGAAAACGAGCCATCAGTTGGATAATACTTTGATTTACGTGATAATCGGTGATAATGGCGCCAGTAAAGAAGGTACTTTGAACGGAGATGTAGATCGCCGGGTATTTTTACAAACCTCTACACAGGAAGAAACAATTAAACATAACCTGGTGAAAATAGGAGAGATCGGCACACCGGAAGGTACGCAGGCTAATTATCCTTTAGGTTGGGCACAGGCTGCAAACACACCGTTTAAATACTGGAAACAGGATGCCAATTCGGAAGGTGGTACACGCAACCCGCTGATTGTTTATTATCCGAAAGGGATTAAAGATGGTGGTAGTATCCGCACACAATATGGGCATGTGAATGATATTTTACCAACCACTTTGGAGTTTCTGGGGATTGAAAATCCGGAATACATCAGGGGAGTAAAGCAGGATACGCTTCAGGGTACTTCATTGGTTTATTCATTTGAGAATGCCGCTGCACCTTCGAAGCATACTACGCAGTATTATTACATCTTTGGTTCACGGTCTATCTATAAAGATGGCTGGAAGGCAGAAGTTTATCACCATCCGGATTTTAACGATTTAACCAAACAAACCAACTATACTGCACCAGCAGGTGGCAACAACTTCGACAACGACGTTTGGGAACTCTACGATTTGCGCACTGACTTTAACGAGCGTGTAAATGTTGCTGCAAAATATCCGGAGAAGTTAAACGAGCTGAAGGCTTTGTTTGATGATCAGGCTAAAAAGAATAACATCTATCCATTAATTGATTGGGACGATGTACTGAAAGGCCGCCTTCATAAAAATTATAAAGCACCGGTGGAGGCCGGGAATTAAAATTAAGCTAAGCGATTAAATCAGGAGCCCTGCCGGTTATACCCAGCAGGGCTTTGTTGTAAAGCATAGATTAGTTAAGTGCTTAATCGATTATCACAACTGGCCATTATAAACAGATGGTTTAGCATAGTATTTTGAGGCGATATAGGTTATCGGTAAAGCAATACAAATGATCAGGATAATAAGGTTTATAAGTGCGGGTACCGGTTGAAAACCTCTCCAACCTATTTTTCTTAATGGCGCCACGCAAAAGTTCATTACAACAAATACAAATGTGCCATATAAAATGGCGTTTAATGCAACGTTTTTGTGCAGGAAGCTAAGATAAGGGTAGCTGAAAAAGTAAATCAGTGTGAATACTAAAGCTATCATATAATGCATAATAAGCCCTTGTACAGCTATTGTAGTACTACCGGTAAAAGCATCTTTCCCGTATAGTGCGCTTGCCACAAACTTAAATACACCGGCCCAGTTGCCTTTGCCCAGTACAAAGGTTGCGGCCAAGGCATCTAATGTGCCTGCAATAAGCCAGCTTACTATAACAACAAGTATAAAGCCTTTGCTGTTAACCCTTTCTGTAAATTGATAATGTGTTTGGATGTCCATATAGATTTAGTGTGTTTAGATTTTTTTGCTGATGATTAATGACCCATACAAGTTCCCTCGCGAAACCTGTATGGGATTATCTGACTTAATGACTCAATTAATTCATCGGTAGATGAAAAATTGTGACAGGCAAATATTAATGGCAGCATATCTATATTATAATTAAACCGATATATGTATCCCTGTGAGCTACATACGGCCTATAACTAAATGTGTTTAACAGTAGTACACCACAAACTGCTATTGGTATACGTTAAAGCGCCTTTGATGTGGTTATTGATTTTTTGGCCAAATAATAGCGACCTTTAAATAGTGATGAGCAAGTTTTACAGGCATTTATTGTTTTGGTTTGTGTGCTGCATGCAGGGTGCCTGGTTCGAGTACGCGTGGATCCATGACATGTTTGCGGCCAATAAAATGTGGCACGTTTGGGAGTTGGCTTTCATATTTAGCCTTGCTGTATTGCCGGCAAAAATGGCCCTTTCTTATTATATAATGCAGTATTCTATCAATGATTTGCTTAAAAGGAGAGAGAGCATCCCGAGGGTTGTTGCCAAGGTTATCGTAGCAGTAATTATTTCGATATTCATTTATCGGCTGGGGCGATATTATATTGTTAATCCCTTACTGTACCCAACCACCAAATACGTTTTTGCCGATAACTTTGGTGTTACACTTTGGCTAGCCGCCTTGTTCGATATCGGCTATGTAAGTGCCCTGGCGGTATCTTTAAAACTGTTGAGGATGCAGATCGGTCACCTTAAAACCGAAAAATTTTTGGTGAAGGATAAGCTCGAAACAGAATTGAAGTTCCTGAAAAATCAGATCAACCCTCATTTCTTGTTCAATACGCTGAATAATATTTATTGCCTTGCCCGCAAAAAATCGGACCAGACGCCTGATGTGGTAATGAAGCTTTCGAAGCTGCTGCGTTTTATGCTGTACGAATCGGGCAAGGAGTGGATCACCATTGCTGAGGAAATACGGATACTGGAAGATTACGTAGAGTTGGAAAGGATCAGGTATAACAACCGCCTTAAAGTTTCTTTTGATAGGGAAATTGATGACAAAGAGCAGCGAATTACGCCGCTTATCCTTTTGCCATTTGTTGAAAATGCTTTTAAGCATGGCCTTAACGAAACCACGGGCAATACATTTATAGAAATTAAGCTGGGCCTTAAAGCAGGAACACTAAACTTTGCGGTATACAACACGCAGGATTATAAAGGCGAAAACGAAATAACAGAGAAAATAGGGTTAAGTAATGTACGTCGCCAGCTAGAATTAATGTACCGGGATTTTTCGCTAAAATTAGATAACTTGTCTGATAGTTTTAATGTAGACCTGGAGGTAAACCTAAACAGCCATGCAGCAATATAATTGTATCATTATTGAGGACGAACCCCTTGCCGCCGAAATACTGCAGGATTATATTGCAGATATACCATTCCTGACGCTTAAAAAAACTTATGGTGATGCGCTGAGCGCGTTGGATGATCTGCGGTCTAATGATGTGGATGTGATCTTCCTGGATATTAACCTGCCTAAACTGAAAGGGTTGGAGTTTATCCAAACGCTTAAAAATCCGCCCCATATTATCATTACTACTGCTTATCACGAATACGCCTTGCAGGGTTACGATCTTAATATTGTAGATTACCTGCTTAAGCCTATCGAGTTTAGTCGCTTTCTGCGGGCTATTAATAAGTTGAAAATGCTAACCTCAGCCAAGGCCGTGGTTTCGCCTGTTTTTATCCCTAATGATACCAATTACATGTTTGTAAATACCGGGAAAAAGAAGGTAAAGATCTATTTCAACGATATTCTGTACATCGAAAGCTTAAAAGAGTACGTCCGCATTTTTACACCCGATAAAACGGTTACCACCAAATTTCAATTAGGGCAGATAGAAGAACAGCTCCCCAAAGCTGATTTTTTGCGTATCCACCGCTCATTCCTGGTGGCCAAAGAAAAGATTGACGCCTTTACCAGCACTACTATGGAGATACGGACCAAGCAACTACCCATTGGCCGCAGCTACAAGGAGCTGGTTATGAATATCCTCGACCGCAGTGTACGATAGGCCTCGAAAAAACATGCTGTTAATCAATCTATTTTGCTTGCGTAAAATATCTATTACTATTTGTGCAATCGATTGCTTTTTATTGAAATTTAATTCATATTTGTTTTAACGGACTGACCTGATTTCCGTAACCAATTATTAATTATTCTTCATGAAATTTTATTTCAGATTCTACGCAGTCGTTTCAGGATTTTTGCTGCTCTGTAAGCCGTTTGCTTATGCCGATGTGCGCCTGCCCAAATTGGTAAGTGATAATATGATATTGCAGCGCGATGCCAGAATTAAGCTGTGGGGCTGGGCAAATGCAGGCGAGAGGGTTGAAATAAAATTCAATCATAAAACAGGAAAGACAGTTGCAAATAAAAATGGCAAATGGGCTATTATGTTACCCGCTATGAAAGTCGGTGGGCCATATATTATGGAAATATCTGCCAAAAACCATCTTACGATCAATAATATTTTAATTGGCGATGTGTGGTTTTGCTCGGGCCAGTCAAATATGGTGGTATCAATGGAACGGGTAAAAGAAAAGTATCCGGAAGATATTGCCGGCGCTAATTACCCGGAGATCAGGAATTTCTTTATCCCAACTGTATCAGATGTAACTAATGTGCACGATGACTTACCCGCAAGCGAATGGAAGGTAGCCAACCCAACTAACGTGCTCGATTTTGGCGCGGCCTCTTACTTTTTTGCGCGGCAACTTTATTTAAAGTATCATGTACCTATCGGCATCATCAATTCGAGTGTTGGCGGTACCCCGATTGAGGCCTGGATAAGTGAAGAGGGCTTGAAGCAATTTCCTGATTATCAGTCGAAATTGGTCAGCTTTAAGGATACGGCCTATATGAATAAACTGCTTGCTAAGAAACCTGCTCCTGCAAAGAAACCGGAAACAGATAAAGGATTAACAGGCGCTATAAAATGGTACGATACCACTTACGTGCCGAAAAACTGGCATAAATTCTGGTTACCGGGCTACTGGGCAGATCAGGGTGTTAAAGGGCTGAATGGGGTTGTATGGTTTCGTAAAGAAATTGATCTGCCTGCCTCAATGGCGGGCAAAGCCGCCAAATTATTTATGGGCCGAATTATAGATGCCGATAAAGCTTATGTTAACGGCGTTTTTGTGGGCGAAATTACTTACCAATATCCACCACGCAGGTACGAATTACCGCAAGGTCTGCTTAAGCCGGGCAAAAATATCATTGTAATGCGTGTTGTTAATAACGCAGGCAAAGGTGGTTTTGTGCCTGATAAGCCTTATTATTTATTAATTGGCGACCAAAAAATTGACCTGCGCGGCGATTGGCAATACCAGGTAGGCGATGTATTTGAACCTCAATGGGGAGCGGGCATGGGCAACAACTTTAGTGCACAGAATGAGCCAACCGGGTTATATAATACCATGGTGGCACCTGTAATAAATTATAATGTTAAAGGCGTAGTATGGTACCAGGGCGAATCTAACGCAGGTAAGCCTGGGACTTATCAATATTTATTACCAGCCTTAATTAATAACTGGCGTAATAAGTGGAATAACACCAATCTGCCGTTCATTTATGCACAACTGCCCAATTTTATGGAAGTGCAGTACTCGCCATCAGAAAGCCAATGGGCCGAATTGCGCGAGGGTCAATTAAAAGCATTATCGGTGCCCAATACGGGCATGGGCGTAAACATTGATGCCGGGGAGTGGAATGATATTCACCCGCTTAGCAAGAAACCCGTTGGCGAACGCTTGGCGCTCGCTGCTGAGCAAGTTGCTTATCATGATGAGTCGGTTGTAGGATCGGGGCCAATTTACCAATCGAGCAAAGTTGAGGGTAATAAGATAGTGCTGACTTTCAATAATATTGGTAGCGGGTTGATTACGAAAGATGGGGGCGAACTCCAATATTTCGCCATTGCCGGAAAAGACAAAAAATACGTTTGGGCAAAAGCTCGTATCGAAGGTAATACCATAGTGGTGTGGAGTGATGATATTACCGATCCGCTGTATGTTCGGTATGCCTGGGCCGATAACCCCGAAGGCGCAAACCTGGCAAATAAAGAAGGGCTGCTTGCTTCGCCATTTACAACTGATGTTCAATAAGATTTATAATCTATGAAAAAGTTATTTACGCTCGTATTATCAGGTTTAGTGCTGCATGTTGTTGCACAAACCCCTGCACCTGTAAATTTTACGGCAGAGCAGGATCATCAGAATATGATGAACCAACTGGGCATTAAAGCATTGCGACCAGGACCGAGCGGTGATAATAATGCACCAAACCATGCCAATTACGACGACGCTTTAGCCAACCCTTACCCGGACTTACCCGAAGTATTGACGCTGAAGAACGGCAAAAAAGCAACTACAGCAGAAATGTGGTGGAAGCAACGCCGCCCTGAAATTGTGGAAGATATGGAGCGCGAGGTTTATGGCCGCATCCCTAAAAATGTACCTAAAGTAAGCTGGACAGTTAAGGTAACTGATAAAGAATATGTTGGCTTTACGCCTGTTATTGCCAAAGAGTTGGTAGGGCATGTAGATAACTCGGCTTATCCGCTTATTAACGTAGATATTAAAATGACGCTGGTACTGCCAGCTAATGCAAAGGGGCCTGTGCCTATGTTGATGATGTTTGGCCGCAGTTTTTTGCCTGCGCCGGCGCAACCCGGTCCGGATGATTTGGAGAAGATAAACGATGCCATGAAAGCTTTATTGATTAGGCAAGATCCTAATTTAAAATCTGTTTTCGAGCAATATCCTGCATACCAACCTATTGCTTCACAGGCTCCTGTATTTGGTGCGCCGCGGCCAGCTGGCGATCCGCCATCTACCCAACAGTTAATTGCCGATGGCTGGGGTTATGTGATGATAGATCCCGCAAGTATCCAGGCTGATAATGGTGCCGGTATTACCCGTGGAATTATTGGATTAGTAAACAAAGGCCAGCCACGCAAACCCGAAGACTGGGGCGCTTTACGTGCCTGGGCATGGGGCGCAGCAAGAGCATTAGATTACCTGGAAACAGAATCCAATGTGGATAGTAAACGTGTTGGTATAGAAGGTGTTTCGCGCTATGGTAAAGCAGCACTGGTAACATTAGCTTTTGAGTCGCGGTTTGCGATGGGACTAATTGGCTCATCGGGAGAAGGCGGGGCTAAGCTTCACCACCGTAATTTTGGCGAAGCCGTAGAAAGCCTTACCGGCGGCGAATATTATTGGATGGCTGGTAACTTTATGAAATATGGTGCTGCTGAAGCCACATTCGGTAGCAAAACGGCTAAAGATTTGCCGGTTGATGCACACGAATTGATCGCTTTATGCGCGCCGCGCTTAACCTTTATTAGCTACGGCGACCCTGCGCATGGCGACCCGAAATGGCTGGATCAGCAAGGTAGTTATATGGCTGCCGTTGCAGCAGGACCGGTTTTTAAATTGCTGGGTGCAAGGGATCTGGGTGTATCGAATGATTATCATACCGAGAAAATGCCTGCCATAAACGTTGGCCCAATTGGCGGCGAACTGGCCTGGCGGCAACATGATGGCGGCCATACTGATGCACCAAATGTGAAGTATTTTATCCAGTGGGCCGATAAACTGATCAATCATAATGCCCATTAATTATCTTTAAAGTTTTAAATCCTCCATAATATGAATTGTAAGTATCTGTTGTCGTTATTAATTGTATTTAGTGTTGTAATTGCAAAGGCTCAAAATGCAGCAACATGGAACAATAAACAATGTACAGTAGTGCTTACTTACGATGATGCAATCGATGTCGACTTAGATAACGTGATACCGGCACTAGATTCGATGAAGTTTAAAGGGACGTTCTACCTGATCGGTTCATCACCAGTGGTAAATAACAGGATGGAAGAGTGGCGAC
>CAHJXH010000185.1 GCA_903644075.1 Sphingobacteriaceae bacterium
CCTGCCATGTAAAGTTAACCGTAAGGCAACCGGATTTTGAGGAGGTACGCTTAAAATTCAACGTGAAGTTTTTCGACGGTTATGAATTTAGTTATTACCACGATCAGCTTCAACAAGAAATTACCCGCTTCTTAACACCCTGGTCATACAACAGCAATGCCGAGATTGATTTTGGCGGCAAGGTATACAAATCAGTACTCATCAATTTTATAGAAGAACGCCCTTATGTGGATTATATCACCAATGTAGAGATGTACCAACGTGTAGAGGGCGGCGCTACAGAAAGTGCTGATCAGGATGAGATTGTGGCTTCGACAGCAAAATCAATTCTGGTATCAGCATCTCCATCCAAACATGCCATTACTGAAATAGTACCGATATCCTTCACATTCATCAAAAACTTAATAAAGCTAAATCTTTAAGCAATGGCCGATAATATTACCATACCGAAAAACCCGCAAACGTCTGCCAGTCAGGACTACAATTTATTGCGCAGCATGGGGATGGCCTATATTGAAGAGCTGGGCAGTAAACTGTGGACAGACTATAATATCCACGATCCCGGCATTACCCTGCTCGAGGCGATATGCTATGCTATTACAGATCTGGGATATCGCACGGCATTTGATATTGAGGATTTGCTGGCTAGTCCGATAGGTGTAAAACCCAACTTCGATAAACAGGCTTTGTTTACAGCCCGCAATATTTTAACAGTAAATCCCTGGACTATTGCCGACTATCGAAAACTACTCATCGACATAAAAGGTATTAAAAACGCCTGGCTGGCTTGTAAGGATGACGGCCAAAGCTGCGACAACATAGCGCTGTATGCCAACTGCAAAAAAAGCATCCTGCAATACAATCCGCCAACCGGGCACCTCATTAACATTAAGGGTTTTTACGATGTATGGGTTGAATTTGAGGACGAAGAAGGAATAGGGGACTTGAATAGCGGAAAGATTAAATACAATTTCAACTACCTGCAATCGGATGTAAGCGCCCAGGTGGTTACCGCCACTATTGAAATGCGCTTGCCAAGCTGGCAAACCATTAACACTAATGACGCAAAATATAAATCGTTCATCAACCCATTGAGCCAGGTTACGCAAGTAAGCGTGAGTTATATAAGCGGAAATAATACCCAACCGGCCAATATTGCCGATGGCGATGTTTTCTGGAAAGCACTTCGGCAGCCCATGTTTGCTACGTTGATCGTCACCTTCGCGCCGGATATAAGTGACCTCAGCACAACTGAAACCTTAGAGCTGGACTATGTTCCGTTTACGATATGGTTTCAAAGCGACAGTGATCGTAAATTGCTCAAAGTAAATGATCTGGCACTGGCTATTGAGGATGCTACTTTAAGTGGGATACTGGCCAAATATCTCGATAAAATTAAGACTGCCGATGCGGTTATGGATACTACGAGGTTCACCTTGCAGCAACACAGGAACTTATGCGAAGACTTTTGTTCTATCAACGCCATACAGGTTGAAGACATAGGCATTTGTGCCGATATGGATGTAACTACCGATGCCGATATTGAAAAAGTGTTGGCGCAGGTTTATTACCTGATCGACCAATATTTTAGTCCGGATATTAAGTTTTATTCTTTGGCCGAACTGCTGAATAATGGTAAAACGGTCGATGATATTTTTGATGGCCCACAATTGGATAATGGCTTTATTGATAACGAGCAATTAGATGCCACGCAGCTTAAAAAGGTGTTGCACACATCGGATATTATTAACCTGTTGATGGACATCCCGGGCGTGGTTGCCATCCGTAATTTAGTACTAACTAGATATAATGCTAGCGGAAAACTCGTAGAAAACGAACCCTGGACGCTAAACGTTACCACCAATATGCAGCCCCGGTTATACCTCGAAGCCTCGAAATTTTTAGTATTTAAAAATGGTCTGCCGTTTTTACCCGATAGCTCTGAACTGGCCAACACCCTGCAAGTGATCATCGGGGCTAATGCGCAACCGCAATACAGTATTATAGATAATGACCTGCCGGTGCCGGTTGGGACTTACTACCAATTGGACGAATACCAGGCAGTTCAAAATACACTGCCCTTAACTTATGGAGTTGGCTTTGAGGGCTTGCCACGTAATGCATCAGACTTACGACAGGCACAGGCAAAGCAGTTGAAGGCCTACTTAATGGTTTACGAACAAATACTGGTTAATTACTTGCAACAGTTAAGCCATATCAAAGATCTGTTTTCGCTGGATGCCACCATCTCCCGCACTTATTTCACAGAGTTTTTAACAGGCAGCAATATCAGTGATGTTAGCGCGCTGTTCGGCAAAGTTAATGGTAACCCGGTTGGTCAAGTTGATCTGGATGCGTTGGTAGAAGACCAGGAAACGTTTCTGAATCGCCGTAACCGCTTTTTAGATCATCTGATGGCCCGCTTCGGCGAACAGTTTACAGATTATGCTTTAATGCTGTATAACTACAGCGATAACAAAAAGGTTGCTGATGAAGAACTGATTAGCGATAAAATAAGCTTTATGGAAGCATTGCCCTTTATGGGCAGCAACCGGGCGCGTGCTTTTAATTATAAAGATGCGGCAAATGTATGCAGCGATGCCAATGTTGCAGGTTTACAAACACGGATATCGCGTTTATTGGGCTTCAAGCAAATAAGTGATCACTTTAAATTATACGAAGAAACCGATACCGACGGCATTGTTTACGAACGCCGCTGGCGATTGGTAGATGATACCGGAAAGATCTACATCAGCGGAAGTACTCATTATGTAAATGAAAACGTAGAAACTGCCGAAGCCAAAGCCGAGGTAGAAATACAGCAGGTGATTAAATACATATTGGATGAAAGCCGCTACACCATCAAAAAGAACAAAGTGTGGACGGTTGATTTAACTGACCCGACCGGCGAGATCATCGCCACGCGCAAGCAAGGCTTTATTACCGAAGATGCCGCCAAAGCAGCACGTCAGCAAATCATAGACTATGCCGGCACCATCATTTATGCCGAGAAGGTTTATATAGTAGAGCATCTGCTGCTAAGGCCACGCAATATACCTGATGCTGATTTACCCGATGGCGACCCCTTATTGCCTGTATGTGTAGCTGCCAATTGTGATCTGTGCGGAGAAGAAGACCCATACTCGTTCCGGTTGACCATCATCATGAATGGCGAGGCCGGGATAGCCAACTCGGGTATTGTGTTTAGAAGATTTGCCGAAAGTACCATCAGGCAGGAAGTACCTGCGCACCTGGCACTGAAAATCTGTTGGGTGAGTAATGACCAAATGGCCATATTCCAGGGCGTGTACTGCGCCTGGTTAACCGAGCTGGCCAAAACCGAACCCGATAAAATATTACTCAGCCAAAAGCTGAACGATTTGATTAATATATTTATAACCCTGAAAAGTGTATACCCTAAAGCTTATTTACACGATTGTGTAGATGGTAATGATGAGAATCGTGTATACCTGAACCAAACCATAGTTTAACCTTTTAAAGACTTAGTTATGCTACCATCAAACGATAACTACCCGGTATTTCAGCCCGACCAACTGCTTACTTCAGATAACCTGAACGATCTGTTTGGCTACCTGGAAGAACAAGGTCGCCTTACCAGGACAAACCTGATAGGGATGGGCATAGTATGTGGTTTAAATGTGAAAACCAGCGCCGATGGCAAATCTATTACCATTAGCAAAGGCTGTGGCATAACATCAGAGGGTTATTTGGTTTCGGTTCCGGAGATTAATTACACTTATTATAAGCTTTACGATGCCACGCAACAATTGCAATACGACAGATTTATTAATGGCGAAGGCAAACAGCCGTACACCCTGTATGCTCTAAAACAAGATGCTGCCGAAGAAGATACCATCGCCCTAAGCAGCTTAGACCTCAATGCTAAGGTTGTTCTGATTTTTGTCGAAATATTAGAAATAGGCGCCAAGAACTGTAATCCCGATTCATGTGATGACAAGGGCGTTAACGCCACCGTAAGTTTCGTGCCGATGTTAATTGACCAGGCTAATGCCGATTTATTGGGCGATGTAGCTCCGGTTGATCTGTCAGCCCCAAAAACAACTAAGAAGCCAACCCTTGCTTCGGCTAATAATAATTATGTTAGCCTGGCAGAGATCAGGATGAAAAGGGTGGATATACCGGCATCTACTTTATCGACAGCATCTGCAATATTTCAGGCTTATTTAAATGTGCTTAGTCCGGCTTTTTTAAGCAGTTTAGAAACCACGCTAAATAATCTGTACACCACGTTTTCGCCATTGGTTATTGATCTTTATCCTGATAACCCTTTCGCCGGGTTGGCCGATTCATTTGGTTTCCTGCACACCAATGATTTAACCAGCGACCAACTGACCAGCATCCAATATTTCTACGACCTGTTTTCGGATGTATTATTGGCTTATGATGAGTTCCGCAAAACCGGAATGCATGTGATAAGTGATTGCTGTTCTACTGATGATCTTTTCCCTCGGCATCTGTTGTTATCGCTGGCTATTACGTCAGCCAGTCCTGATAAGCTGACTTATCGCAATTACTTTGTTTCTTCGCCCATATTACAAGGTTGCTGCAGTAGTACCTTAACCGAGTTAAGATCACTGTTTACACGTATCGTTTTACTGCTTGAGAAATTTAGTATCAACCCGCAAACGCAGGTGAATTTACCATCACGGCGCTTTTTTGATAATCCGATATTGCTGAAAAGTAAAGGCCCGGTTATCCGTATCACGCCGAGTAAGTTCGGCGATGTGCCTTTGTCTAAAAAAGCCATTCCATACTATTATAATGTAACAGATGGGGTAGACAAATTATATACCTATTGGAATTACGGTAAAACACTATATAATAAGCAAAGTCAGAACTTCTCTTATCATGCCGTTGAATACAATGCAACCGATGATTTTATAAGGTCGCCTTTGTTGTATGACCTGGAAGAATACAACTTTCTGCGGATAGAAGGCCACATCGGCATGCCATATACAACCGCTTTGCAGGGTATTCAGGATTTAAAGAATCGATACAGGCTGCCATTCCAAACATTGGCACTGAGCGGGGATATCAATCAGTTGAAGCAGCAGATCAATAATTTAACCAACACAAACTCAGCCAGTGGATTAGCCGATAGCTTAAATATTGATCCAGATGATGTAACCTGCCAGTTTCAGGATATGGAATCATTGTACGATGCCCTGTCTGCCGAGCTGATCTGCAAGCTTTGTATGGAGATGGAATACCTATACAACCAGGATGGTAACTCCAAGCTGCCAACGCCTGCATCTACTGTGCCGCAGGCGCCCTTGCTGAAGGATAATGATGCAGCTTTCCGCTTCGTGCCTAACTCATTCGGGCATTTGTTCGAGAACTATTATGCTACGATTAAAAATCAGGCCTATATCAGTGCCGATGTTTTTCTGGGCACATTTAATTATTATAATATAGCCGAAATTGGAGATCAACGATTTGTACGCGCTCAGCAGAATAACAACACCACCGGGTTCGCACTGCTGTACCACATGGAGAAATTGTATGAAGCGTTAACTCCCGATTTGACCGACTTCGACATTAATGTTTTTGATACCCGTTACGATGACTTTATGAAGGTGGCCAACGAGGTAAAAAGCATTGTGCAGGGCGATCTTGATGATAGCATGGCTTTAACCACAAATGCAGCCGGGATTGTTACGCCCGGCGCTGCCGATGCAGACACCATGCAGCAGGAAGATCTGATGGACCATATCGACGATTTGATCTACATGTGCAAAAGGCCACAGTTTGATGCCTTGTATAAAGATTATATCTCCCGCTGGTTAAATGTGCTGATGCTGCAGCGATTCGGTTACTTTATAACCAAGCACCCGGGTATCTCACACAAGGCAGGGGTAACTATAGGGGGCACATTTATTATTGTGTATCATGAGCAAACCACTGCCGATACAAGCAGTACTAACCCCACAACAGGTGCAACTATATCAAGCGGATTTTCTTTAAGTGATATAGATAAACTAACGCAAAACGGCAGGGTAAGCAGCGGCATTGTAGCGGGATTAAAAGATTCGGGGTCAATCGTTATGACTGATACTAACCTCAACCTTGGCGCTATTGCCATGAAAGAAGGGAATGTTGCAGCTCCGGCAGAAACACCAACCCCCAAACTAAGCCCTAAAATAGGAAAGAGGGCAACAGGTACTACTTCGTATATCGAAGGTACCATAGAAGCCAGTGCACCTGTAGCTACCGATCCAACAAAATTGGGTATACAGGATGCTAACATTAATCTGCAGCGTACAGGTTTAAGCGGAATTTTTACAGGTACACTTAAAAATACGCTCGAAGGCCTGCTAACGCCTGTTGTGTTACCTCCAATTGCTACCCAAAACCTGGATGATATAATTGCTGATATTGCCGATGGTACAGTGATAGCCGATTTTTACCTGCCGTATCTGTGTTATTCAGATTGCCCGCCGGTTAATTTCATTATCAACAATCCAGCACCGCCGCCACCGGTTGAAGTGCCCGATCCAACTATTTCGATTGATCCGGTGGGTTACTGTATTAATGATACTACGGGCTACAGATTTTCGGTCTCACCAACTGGAGGGCAGGTTATCGGCGAGGGGGTAACCAATAACTTATTTATACCATCAGCAGTGAAAATTGATGATGGGGCGGCCAAAAAAGATATTACAATCACTTATACTGCCAATGATAAAACGGCAACTACAATAGTAACCGTGTATGCCATGCCTGTGGCGGCTTTCACATTCACACCTAACCCATCAACACCGTTGGTTATACAGTTTAATAATACCTCTGCCTTTGGCGATGGTTTTAACTGGGTTATCAATGGAACGGCTTATAGTGGCGAAAGTGTTAATGTTACTTTTGGCGATCAGGGAAACTATACTGCAACGTTGACCGTTACCAATGGCCCTTGTACATCAGCGCCGGTGAGCCAACAGGTGGTTATACAAACCACACCGCCTGTTGATCCAACAAAAATTAAATGCCTGTCATTAGCAGACCTGGTTAAAGCTTACCAGGCTTTTGATGCCGATGAAAGAACTATTCCGCTTAAAAATGCGAAAACCTATCCCTCTTATGCCGGTATTAGTGATTTTTTCGGGCAAATAGATAAGGGTCGAATTGCAGGCAAGGCTGCCAGTACACAGCAGGGATTTTTTACAGGTTATGTATTTAATGATCTGAAGTTGTATGATTTATTGCCTCAATGGATCAGAGCGCTTGATGGCCTGATAGAAAGCAGTAACATTAGCGTGCAGGCTATAACGCTGTTCCGCTACCTGGTTGATCTTACCATCTACATCAGCTGTATCCAGCCCGAAGATTTAGGACAGGAAAAAATAAACATGCAACCTGCCTTTGACATTATCAGTAAACTATTGCCGGGCTACGTAGCAATGTACGGCGCAGATGATGATGACAACCATGCCAACGTGCTAAACAATATACAGGTTGATTTAAAACAGGAGAAGGAAAGAATAGCTCCATTAGATACACCTACATATTTGAACGCTATTAATAACCTGTTAAGTAGTTGGGGAGGAAAATAATTGGCATCGCAGGGTTTACATATTATCCAAAAGCAAACGGTTGAATTAACCTTCAACGGCCAGGTTGATGGCCTTGACTTACAACGCCAAACCGATGACATGGTAAACAAACAGTTGATGCCCCAATTAGAGCAATTAATGGATAGATATGCCCAGCACGAATGGATAAAAATTGATAAGCTGGAGATTGAGGTAGATAACCTGCAATGGACTGATTTCGGCAGCAATTTCTCGGCAAGCGTACTGGCTCAGATTGAAAAAGAACTTAGCCGCATTGTACCGGTTAAATCTATCACCCCGTCAGCTATCGATGAAATGCAGCAGGAGGCTAAAGCGGGAGACCAGGAGCACTTTGTCCGTTTGTTGCTATTTGTATTACAGCATGGTTATCTGCCCTGGTGGAGTACTGTGAAAACTGAATCTGAATGGAAGGATATCTTTCAGCAAAGTCTTGATTCGGCTTTGGTTTTGAGTAGGGAACAGAATAAATCGCTAAAATTATTATTAAAGGGAGAGTTTAATTTAAATAGATTAAATAACTTTATATCAAATGATAATGAGAAATATTGGCAGCTTATTAGACTGATCGCTAAAACCGATCACTCACTCATTGCCGACCTGCAATACTTTTTCGAAATCGCTAATAAAGTATATCAGCCAGCCATCATTACGCCGGTATTAAAACGTGTTTTGATGCAATCTATAATAGCGTTTGATGATTTATCGGATGCCTTTAAATCATTCTCTACCTATTTAATCAGTGCTAAACATCTTTTTATCCCGGCTTTAATTGAAAGCAGGGGTAGTGCAGATTCTATTAAGCCACCTGAGAATAAAAGCCTGCAAATTGCCTGGAAGTCGATCAATGAATTAGCATTATCTGATGGTAAAAAGAAAGGCATAGTAGAGACAACACAAGAGCTTGAAATTCAATATAAAATAAGCTCTTTGCCAGGTCGAAATGTAAAGGAAAAGGCAAATGATGATGATATATTGTGCGAAATAATGGCTAAACTAAAGTTTAGTAAAAAAAATGAAACAACTGATATTCAAAATAATATGGGGCTTATCTCAGAAAATGATTTAATATATGTCAATAATGCTGGCCTGGTTATCCTCGCCCCATTCCTGGGCACGCTTTTTAGGAAACTGGAACTGGTTGAGAATGAAAAAATAACCAATCCGGCCAAAGCCATCACCTTGATGAATTACCTCGTAACCGGAAGTTTTGAGTTTGATGAATTTGATACCGTGCTCAATAAAGTGTTATGCGGCGAGGCTTTAGAAACATTTATTGCACCGGTAAACATTACAGGCGAAGAGAAACAGGAAGCCGACAATTTATTGAAGGCTGTGATAGAACATTGGTCGGTATTAAAAAACACTTCGCCCGATGGTTTACGTGGAACCTTCTTGCAGCGCGAAGGCCGGTTGGTGTTCGAAGATGACAAGTGGAATTTGAAAGTGCAGGAGCAATCTTTCGATATGTTACTGGCTCAACTACCCTGGGGTATCAGCGTGGTGAAGCTACCCTGGATGCCACATATTTTACACGTAGAATGGACTTGAAATAATTAAATATATCTATGCACTCAACTGCCGAAAAAACGGTTAAACCTACCCATGTTGCCCGCAAACAAGATGGCCCGGGTACGTTTTTTCGTAAGGCAGGTGAGGATAGTTTCTTTGGTGGTGTGAAGGAGCAGAAGTCTTCCTTTTTCTCGACATCGGTACAAGCCAAATTAACGGTTAGTCAACCCGACGATCCCTATGAAAAGGAAGCCGATCATGTGGCCGAATCGGTAATGAGCATGCCAGAACCGGTAGCTGCAACATCCAAAAAAGAAGAACCTGAAAAGGTTCAGCTGAAGGAAGAAGAACAGCAGGAAGAAGTGGTTCAGCCTAAACTACAATCCCCTCAAATTACTTCGTTACAACGCAAGGAAGATGATGCTACAGTTCAACCTAAACTGTCAGCAATTATTCAGCGAAGCGAAGATTCAAATTACGAAACAGTAAGTGCAGATGCCGGTTGCGATTCAACCGTGCAGTGCAAAGCCAACAATATTAACATCCAGCGCAGCGGCCGTGCACCCCCGCAAAGCACAGGCAATTTCGAGAGTAGCTTAAGTAATTCCAATGGAAGTGGCAGCGCTTTGCCCGATTCGACACGCTCGTTTATGGAAGGTCGCTTTAATGCCAACTTCGGCGATGTGCGTATCCACACCGGCAGCACAGCTGAAACGCTGAGCAGGGATATTAATGCCCAGGCTTTTACGCACGGTAATAACATTTATTTCAACAGCGGCAAGTATTCTCCCAATACTGCGTCGGGCGGCCAATTGCTGGCGCACGAGCTAACGCACACCATACAGCAGGGTGCGGTTAAATCCAATAGCAACAGTACCGTATCCCGCAAACCGATGATCCAGCGCGCGGCCGATGGCGCGGCATCCATCCCGCAACTTAACAACGCCATTGCCAAAGCCAAGGCCGAAGAGGGTAAGGTAAACGCCGGTAAGGATGGCGATGATGGTTTCCGCGTGGGCTGGCAACGCTTGCTCGAGTTCTTCAAAACCACATTTGGCGAAGACAGGATTATCCCTGCCGGAGCTGCGG
>CAHJXH010000186.1 GCA_903644075.1 Sphingobacteriaceae bacterium
CAGGATAAAAACTTGGTTAGGTACTGCGACCAGCTGATAGCTACGGTTGCTGCACCTACAGAATATTCGAGTACTAAATCCCAGCCGATTATCCAGGCAAATAATTCGCCCATGGTGGCGTAGGAGTAGGTATATGCGCTGCCCGCTACAGGAATCATTGCTGAAAATTCAGCATAACATAAGGCCGCGAAAGTACAGCCCAATGCTGCGATAATAAATGATATAGTAACTGCCGGGCCTGAGTGCTGGCCGGCGGCTATGCCTGTTAAAGAAAATAAGCCGGCACCAATAATAATACCTATCCCAATAAGGATAAGGTTTACGGGGCCGAGTGTGCGTTTTAAGGAGTTCTCGCCTTCATCTGTTGATTCTTTCAACAGGAGGTCGATGGGCTTTTTGATCATACTAAAATTAAGTCGACAAAATTACTCGATTATTTGCAGGTGTCAACTATCAATTGTGTGATGCGTGTAATATAAGAGGGGGGAGGCCATTTAAACTGCTTAATTTTTACCTTTTGTAATTTGGTAGCGCATCTTACTCCAACGCTGATAACTATCATATGCCCACATCTTTGAAATTAGTTCAATTTCTACCCCTTATTAACGTTGGGGGTATTAGCAATGCCGTTGCATTCCCCTTTTAAGGTGAAACTACAGCCCGTGCCACTTGCAAAAACGTTCACAAGTGGTATACTTATGCTGATCAGACTTGTGGGTACGTAACCTTAAAGAGGAGAATACTACAGCCCCTGCAACCTGCAAAAACGTCACAAAGGGTATAATTTAGGCTAATTAAGTATACTGGTACACGATAGATTCTATATAAGGATATAAACAAAAAAACCCTTATAGTTTCCTATAAGGGCTTCAAACTCAAATTGAGTAAATATTATAAGTACGACTGCAGCAGGTTTGCTTTAGAAGTTTGTTTTAAGCGTAATAATGCTTTGTCTTTAATTTGGCGAACACGCTCACGGGTCAAATTGTATTTTTCACCAATTTCTTCTAATGAATGAGGCGCATTGTTGTTTAAACCAAAGAACAGGGCAATTACCTGGCGATCGCGTTCGGCTAAAACGTTCAATGAACGTTTAATCTCTTGCGAAAGTGAATCAACCATCAGGTCGTTATCAGTACCGGCGTCGCTGCTTTGTAATACATCAAGCAAAGTATTTTCTTCGCCCGAGATGAAAGGAGCATCAACAGATACGTGACGGCCAGAGTTAGCTAATGAATCAGAGATCTTTTCGATGGTAGTTTCCAGATCGTTAGCCAATTCTTCAGGAGTTGGCTGGCGCTCTAAATCCTGCTCTAATTTAGAAGCCGATTTATGAATTTTGCTTAATGAACCGATTTGGTTTAACGGCAATCGTACAATACGTGATTGTTCTGCAACGGCAGATAAAATAGATTGACGAATCCACCATACGGCGTACGAGATAAATTTAAAACCTTTGGTTTCATCAAAACGTTTGGCAGCCTTAATTAAGCCTAAATTTCCTTCGTTAATCAAATCGCCTAAAGTAAGGCCTTGATTTTGGTATTGTTTAGCTACCGATACAACGAAACGTAAGTTAGTTTTTGTTAAGCGTTCTAAGGCAGCCTGGTCACCCTCGCGGATCTTTTGTGCCAATATTACTTCTTCCTGTGCGGTAATCAAATCAACTTTTGCAATCTCACTTAAATACTTATCCAGTGATTGTGATTCGCGGTTGGTAATAGATTGGGAAATTTTGAGTTGTCTCATAAATATATTAAAGGTTCGTTCTGAATATAACCAAAATAAACCGGTTTTGTATTCAGAATTAAAAATTAAACAAAAAATGATTGGCTTTTAGAATTTTATCAGATGCAAATATGATATTTGATGCCTGTATTTACAGGGAATTGATCTGTGATAATTAAATTGAAGCCTGTGTTTTTTTCTTCTACAAAGATAAGTAAACCATTGTAGTTACTATGTAAAAAAGCGTAATTTATACTGTTTTTTAATATGGTATAGATAGATTAGCCAGTTTTTGATGTTTAAACATTACTTAAATGTCAGTAAAACGGATAATCATTTGCAAATTGATTCTTCCAGCCACAAAATATTTATAGTCCGAAATTCATCTGCAGTGCCTGATCACGTTTTATAAACGTATTTACCGAAATATATTGTGTAGTTGTTAACTATGCTGCATAAAAAATTTAACGGTGTTAAGAAATGTATTTATGTTTGCCCAAAACCACATCTGCGTTTTATAAAATTATAATGACGATAAGTATTTTAGGTTGCGGCTGGTTCGGCCTGGCATTGGCGAAATCGTTATTGCAGGATGGCATAACAGTAAAAGGTTCAACAACGTCTGAATCCAGATTAAGCTTGCTGGCCGAAGCCGGTGTTATACCTTATCTCATTCAGGTTGATCAGAATACTGTTGAATTTGATGTGGAGTTTTTTTACTGCGATTTGCTGGTGGTTAGCATTCCACCTAAAATTAAAACCGGAGAAAGCGAATTGTTTTTACAGAAGATTACTAGTATTATCGGGGCTGTTAATCAGCATCAAATAACTCAGGTTATTTATATCAGTACTACGGGCGTTTATGGCGATTTAGGTATTGAGGTTGATGATAATTCAGATCCACAGCCCGATACGGAGAACGGTAAATTATTATTGCAGGCAGAACAACTTTTCCAAAATCAACCAGGTTTCAAAACAACTATTGTAAGATTTGGTGGATTGGTAGGGCCTGGCAGGCATCCGGGACGTTTTTTTGCAGGGAAGAAGGATATTGTGAATGGACAAGCTCCTGTTAATCTAATCCATCAGATAGATGCTGTTGGCTTAGTAATGGCAGTTATCAAAAGCCAACATTTCGGGCAAGTGTTTAATGGGTGTTCGCCAGATCATCCAAGCCGGTCAGATTTTTACACCAGCGCAGCCAAACAGGGCGACTTTGAGGTTCCCGAGTTTAAAGATGAACTTACTGGATGGAAAATAGTAAACAGCACGAGAGTAAAAGACATACTCAATTACGATTTTAAGGTTAAAAACTGGCTAAACTGCCAGTTCTAAACTATTGAGGGCTTAATCTTAATGAAAGGCTGCTCAATGCATCCTGGTACGATTTCTTCTCAATTTCCATCACAAACTCTACCGGGCCACCGTCCTTACCGCAGCCAAAGCATCTGAAGATGTTATTCTGGGGAGAGATCATCAATGATAATCCCTGGTCGTTATGGAAAGGGCAGGCACCTTTTAACGCTCGGTGACTACTTTGAAGGGGAATGTAACTTGATACAACGGTAACTATATCTAATTGAACCTGGTTAAGGTTAGTACTATTTTCTGATGGCATGTTAGTTCTTGTTCGGCCACTATTTGATTAGCCTTGAGGTAAAAATAAGCGATTAGCCAGTAAATAAATACCATTAAATGCACATTAGCTTTAAAGCATTGAGGTTAAGCCGATAAAAATTAAATTTCGGAGAAATTAATATTCAAGATTGCTTCAATCTCAATGTTACAGGATGAGTATCTATATTTGTTTCTGAAAGTATGATAAAGGTTAAGCTCTTCGTTTTCTTAATTCCACTTTGTTTAATTGTTGGGCTAACAGCGTTTCAGTATTCTGCTGAGCTGCCATCTAATATTAGTATCGATACTATTGAGTTTAAACAACCTGCCAATTTCCCTAAGCCAGTATATGATTTTGATAAGAACCCGGTAACCAAAGATGGTTTTTTGCTGGGCAAAGCTTTGTTTTATGATCCGCTATTATCGGTTGATAAAACGGTGGCCTGTGGTAATTGCCATCAGGCATCGGCTGCTTTTGCTAATCTGGGTAACGCATTAAGCAGGGGGATAAATAATTGTAAAGGCACACGTAATGCGCCGCCACTTTTTAACTTGGCTTGGCAAAAAGAGTTTATGTGGGATGGCCGTATTAATACCCATCAAGCGGTACCTGTAAACGCCCTGACTAACCCCTGCGAAATGGGCAATACCATGAGCAATGTGCTATATACGCTTCAAAACCAGGCAGGCTACCCGGCCGAATTTAAAAAGGTATTCGGCAGTGATAAAATAACCCAGGAAATGGTGTTGAAGGCATTAGCACAATTTACCGTAATGATGGTTTCTGCCAATAGCAAGTACGATAAATATACGCGGCACGAAACAGGAGGGACGTTTACCGAAAATGAACAAGCAGGCTATGCTTTGTTTAAACAGAAATGTGAAGCCTGCCATACCGAACCACTGTTTACAGACCGGTCGTATCGTAATAATGGGCTCGAAGAAACTTCGCTGGATATTGGCCGGGATAGTATGACGCATCAAAGAGCTGATCGGGGCAAATTCCGTGTGCCATCGCTTAGAAATATAGAGATAACAGGCCCATATATGCACGATGGGCGGTTTTACTCGCTAAAAGAGGTATTACAGCATTATAATTCGGGCATGAAAAATCATGCTAACCTCGATCCGGTTTTTAAACAGAATGCTAAAGTAGGAATTGCACTTTCGCCAACAGAGCAGACGCAAGTCATTGCCTTCCTGAAAACGCTAACCGACGTGGACTTTATCAACGACCGCCGGTTTAATAACCATTAATTAAGGTTTCTTAGCTGTCAGAACATCAATCGCTATCACACGCATTGCACTCCTTGCAGGCTTTTTATCACCCGGAACAATTAAACGGTAGGGGCCAAAGTTGGCTGCAAGGTCTTCGCCATCTTCTTTATTGGCTAAAATAATCACCTTGTCGGTAAACGCAGGGTCAACCTCCGGTAAGGCAATAACCACCTGATAGCCATCAGCAGCAGAAACAAGTACATATTTAGTAAGCGATTTCCCTCTCAGTTGTTTATTAGGGATAGCATCTGCCTGGGTTAAAATATCATAGAGCGAAACACCACTATAAGTATGTTCGCGGCCATCATTAGCAGTAACTTTAACGGTTACCTGTTTCATGCCCCCAAAATTGGTAGCATTTAATTTATAAGGCTGGGTTACATCGCCGCCAATAGCAACTTCTGCGGTTTGTGCGTTAGCCATCAAAGTAGTAAAGGCCAAGGCAAATGCAATGGTAAAAAATTTAATGTTTTTCATGTGCCTCTAAATTACTAAAGCGCCTTCAGCATTACAATTTCTGCTTAATAAAAGATTATTCAGGTGTCAAAGGGCCCGTAAAATAACATTGCTTCAATCTCTCCTATACCTGCCCGGTTAAAATAATTTCGATAGGTTATTTATTTAATTCCTTAAATGAAAGTTGGTGTTTAAACATCTGTCACCTTTCTATTACAATTACCTTTCGGGAAAAATATTTCTTTAAATGCTAAACCTACGCACGTATTTATACGTAACAAGGGCTGCTCCAGCTAAAAATATTGTTTGCGATTAAATACATGTATGCGTAGAGCTTTTTACAAGTTCCATTCTTATTTAAACTTAGTGTGCCTTATTATCCTTTTTGGGGGAATAGGTGCGCCGTTTCCAAACGCATTCTATCAGTTTATAAATATCGATAATACTAAACAGGCAACAGGGGTATATAAACCTCAAGGATGCAATGGAATAACTCCTAAACCTACTTGTGTATTTCCACTACAGTTAGATGCTGATGCTGATGCACCTTATTGGTTATGGAGCACAGGCGAAACTTCGCAGTCAATTTCTGTTTCGGCGGTGGGAATGTATAGTTGGCAAACAGCCGATCTGAGCAGTGATGTAGTAGTTAATGGTGCTTTTACAAATAACACAGCTGGGTTCACGAGTGATTATACCTATATAGTGCCAACTGGTAGTACCGGTTCAAACGGGGCATTAGATGCAGAAGGTTATTATACAGTTACCACAGACCCAAGTACTACTCACAAACAGTTTATTTCTGTAGCCGACCATACCGGTAACACTACCGGAGCACGTAATATGCTGATAGTTAATGGTGCTAAAGCAACAAACGCGAATGGGAGCGACGTTAATGTTTGGCAAGAAAAAAATTTAACAGTAACACCTAATACCACCTACATATTTTCTGTTTGGTGTACTTCTTTAAGCACGGCAAGTATTGCTAATCCGGCAAAATTGCAATTCTCAATTAATGATGTTCTGCAAAATCAGACTTACATCATACCAACCTCAACCCTTGGGCAATGGTTAAATTTTACTACAACCTGGGCCTCTGGTACCAGTACCAAAGTGAAAATTAGCGTAGTAAACAAAAATTATACAACAGGTGGTGCCGACTTCGCTTTAGATGATTTCGTATTTGCGCCGCTTTGTACCAAGTACTTCAATGTAACATACACTCCCAGGCCTGCACAACCTACAATTCAATCTCAATAAAAAATTAAAAACAACAAGTAATGAAAAGAATCTTTACAAATCTGACTCTGGCAATCACATTTCTATTATGTACAGTATCAATGGTTGCATCAGCACAAACGCCAACACCGGTATCTTCTCCGGGCCCGAGCGATGCAACCACGGCACCGCCAACAACCTCTCCGGCCACAGGTGTCAATCAGATCATATGTGCTAGCACTCAAATTAAAATAAATCCAACCAACCCCGGCACTGTTCCTGTGGGTACAACTTACTCATGGTATAAGATACAAAAGGATCCATCTACAGGTGTTGAGACATCAGTTTTGGTTGGCACAGACCCGAATTATTCAGAGAATCCTACCGCTGCAGGCTATTACAAATACAAACTAGTATTTGGCAACACCCTGGGTTGTAGCTCGGATGCTTCGCCTGTTTACACCGTATACGTATTGCCTGCTATTAATCCTACATTAGCTGCAAGTACACTTAATATTTGTCCAAATAATCAAACCACCTCTCAGCTAACTATATCGCCAGTACTCGACAACAGGTTTACCTATACTTATGTATGGAAAAAAGACGGCAATGTTATTGCTGGTGAATCTTTAGATCATTATACTGCGAGCGAAGCTACATCTGGTACATATCGCTATACGGTTACTGTTTCTTATTCAGCATTCTCAACAGTTACTTGTAGCGGCACATCAAGCCCGATAGCTATAACTGTTGTACCTGCTATTGCTACGCCAACAATCACCTTTGGTAACTAATTGATAACCCTGTAACTGATTGACCCCGGGGTTTAGCATATCTTTTTTACGCCTGCTATTGCTTTTTGCAGTAGCAGGCTTTGTGCTGCCTATCAATATGGCCTCGGCACAAAACAAGTCATTTACTATCGATCCGGGCTCTTCAGTTATTATACATGGTTTTGCAGTAAACGCATCTGCTTATCAATGGTATAAAGATGGCCAACCCATCTCTGGTGCTAACGGACCCAATTTTAAGGCCACAGACCCCGGTTTATATAAAGTAGAAGCCCTGAATATTGCATCGTGCCCATCATCTAAATCAGAAGAAGTACGGGTATTAATGGGCACAGCGCCGGTGGACATGGCGATAGTCAAGAAATCAGAAGATAAACCTGTAATTGTTGGGGCATCATATACCTATGTGTTAACGGTAAAAAATGCCAGCGCATACCCGGCAACCAATGTAATGGTAAAAGATACGCTCCCAGCCGGACTCGAATTTTTATCATTGGTTACCTGGGATAAAGGTTTGCCAAATTTTGATCAGGCAACTCATACGTTAAGTTGGAGTATCAGTGATTTTGGAGGTTATGGCGCAGCAGAATTAACATTCTTAGCACGATCGAACAAAAGCGGTACCGTCACTAATAAAGCCACGGTAACATCTACCGAAAGCGATACATATATTAAGAATAATACCTCTACTGATATTAAGCAGATTGCCGGTTTAAGCATCCCTAACGTATTTACACCCAATGGTGATGGCATAAACGACACATTTGAAATTCCCGGGCTATCCATCTTCCCCGAAAACGAGATCATTATTATTAACCGCTGGGGTAATGCTGTATATCAGAAAAAAGGCTATCACAACGATTGGACGGGCGAGGGGCTTAATGAAGGTACCTACTTCTATGTGCTGAAAGTTAAATATCTCTCCGGCGTTTGGGAAACATACAATGGTTATATCACGCTGCTCAGATCCAAACAAACACGCTAAGCAATGGATAAAGAAAGGTATTGCAGATTTAAAATACACGGCATAATGAAGCTGTTTGGGCTTACATTGTTTTGCTTCCTTATATCGCTAGCAGCAAAGGCACAGCAAGATGCGCAGTTTAGCCAGTATGTATTTAACGGTTTGTACGTTAACCCTGCTTATGCAGGTTATAAAGAGGATATTTATCTCAGTGGGTTTTATCGCTCGCAATGGACCGGCTTACAGGGTGCCCCGCAAACATTTTCTTTAGCTGGCGATGCCGCTTTAATGGATAATAAAGTAGGTGTTGGCTTATTGCTTTCGCAGGATAGAATTGGTGCACAAAGCAGCCTTGCCGCTTATGCTAATTATGCCTATAAGTTACAGATAGGTAGTGATGAAAATAGTAAGCTAAGCTTTGGTGTAGGTGCAGGCCTTATTCAGAATGGTATTGATGGGTCTAAACTAAATGCTGTACAACCTGGTGATACCTACGTGCCGGTAGGCAGTCAGAGTTTCATTTTGCCCGATGCCAGGGTGGGAGCACTATATACCAATAATGATTTCTTCGTCGGTTTTTCTGTAGATAACCTGGTAGCACACCTGATAAAAGGGGTCAAGGCAACAACCATATCGGTCCCCGTACCCGAACCGCATTATTATCTTACTGCCGGTGCTATGTTAACGCTTAATGATGCTGTTAAATTTAAACCTTCGTTTCTAATCAAAGATGATTTGGCCGGGCCAACCAGTCTGGATATTAATGCTTTCTTTTTACTGGGCGAACGTATTTGGGTAGGCAGCACTTACCGCTCGGCTATACCTTTATACAATAAATCTAACCTGCAAAACAGTTTGCAGAAACCCAATGCTGTTATTGGTATGGTTGAATTTTTTGCTACGGAACGTTTACGAATTGGTTATGCTTTCGATTATTCGTTAACACCACTGAGTAATTATAGCTATGGTTCGCACGAATTATCTATTGGGATATACCTGAGTAAGGGTTATCATCGTATTGATTATAACAGGTGTTACTTCTAAAACACCACATTATTTTTATAGAAATTTAAACCTAATTAAATTAAGCAAGTCTTTGGTAAATTAATAATTGTGTTAATTTTACACAATAAACCAACCAATTATATGACTTCAAGACGTTCATTTCTAAAAACTACAGCCATGCTGTCGGCAGGGCTCTTAGCGGCACCGCATTTGTTTGCGTATGACAAAAAGTACATAGGGTTACAATTGTACACCGTAAGGGATTATATGGCTGCCGACCCAGCTGCTGCATTAGCCAAGGTAGCACAGATTGGTTATACCTCTGTTGAAGGTGCAACCTATACCGGTAACGAGAAATTTTACGGCATGGATGCCAAAGCATTTGCCGCATTATTAAAACAAAACGGCTTAATAATGCCAAGCAGCCACTATCGTTTAGGAGAAGAGCAAACCAACGGTGCCGATACCCAGGGTACTTTACTGCACGATTGGGATAAAGCTGTTGATGATGCTGCTGAAGCCGGTGTTAAATACATGGTTTGTGCTTACTTGTCGTTACCAGAGCGTGGTAATTTAGATCATTATAAAAAGATAGCCGAAACCTTTAACAAGGCAGGCGAAAAATGTAAAAAGGCTGGTATCCAGTTAACTTACCATAACCACGATTTTGAGTTTATCCAAGAGAACGGCAAATATCCTTACGAGATATTGCTAAACGATACCGACAAAAACCTGGTTAAAATGGAGATGGATTTGTATTGGGTAACCAAAGCTAATCAGGACCCTATTAAGTTGATTAATGAACACCCGGGCCGTTTCCCGTTATGGCACGTTAAGGATATGGACAGAACGCCTGAGCGTATGTTTACCGAAGTGGGTAACGGAACCCTCGACTTTAAAAATATTTT
>CAHJXH010000187.1 GCA_903644075.1 Sphingobacteriaceae bacterium
ATCCCGTACCTGCAAAACAAAGTGCTGGGCGACCCAACCCGCTTGTTCCAGGTAATCTCAAACCTGGTACATAACGCTATTAAATTTACCGCGAAAGGCTTTGTAGAAATTGGTGTTGAAGTGCAAGGGCAAACCGATAAAATGATAACCTTGCTTATCCGCGTTACCGATAGCGGGATAGGCATTTCGCCCGATAAAATTAAGATGATCTTCGACCGCTTTACACAGGCTGATTCATCAACTTCGAGAGGCTTTGGAGGTACGGGATTAGGATTGGCTATTTGTAAAAAAATCCTCCAATTACAGCATACGTCATTACAGGTGAGCAGCAAACCTGGGAAGGGCTCAACCTTTTACTTTATACAAAGCTTTGAGAAAAGCATTAAAACCGCAGAGCAACAACAGCACGAAGATAATTTGCCTAAGCAGGAAGATAAACCATTTACCGGCGTTTCTATTTTACTGGTTGAAGATAACCCCATTAATGTGCTTGTTGCCCAAAAATTTCTGGAACGCTGGGGAGCACACACCGATGTTGCCCAAAATGGCATTGAAGCTTTAGAGAAGCTAGATACAGCTAAACACCAGCTTATCTTAATGGATTTACACATGCCCCTAATGGACGGCTACGAAGCTGCCCGCAAAATGCGTGAGAATGGCGTTACCCTGCCTATTGTTGCCCTCACCGCCAACCTGCTCAATGAAATAGAAGACCAGGTAAAACAAGTGGGCATTAACGACATGATAGCTAAGCCTTTTTTGCCCGATGAATTATTTAGGAAAGTACTGCACTATGTACACAAAAACGATTAGTTTTAATTGATTGGATACCCGCGAACATATTAAGGCCATATTGCATAAGCTACATCATTTTTCTGATGAACATGTAGATTTGTTTTATAACATGATAGCTGTTAGGCAGATTAAAAAGAATGGCGTACTACTTAAACCTGGGCAGGTTTGCAATTTTATAAGCATTGTATTGAAAGGAAGCTTAAGGATTTATCATGAGGATGAAGACAAGCAGCACACGCTTTCCTTTTTTACAGAAGATAGCTGGGTGGCCGATCATGGCAGCTTCGTGAGTCAGCGGCCTTCAAGCAATATCATCCAGGCAATGGAATCTTCTGAACTGGCCATTATCAGCATACAAAATTTGCATAAGCTGATAGAGCAAGATCAGCTCTTTATGATTTTAGGGCGAATACTGGGCGATTTGACCATCCCCCAGCAATTATCTGTACATCATACTTCCCCGCAAGACCGCTATGATACCCTGATGCAGCAACACCCCGATTGGATCATCCGGTTTCCGCAAAAGCATCTTTCCTCCTACCTCGGCATCACACCCGAAACCTTTAGCCGTGTAAAGCGCAAGCACCTGTTTTCTTGATTACAATCAATTTTCGGTATTGCTCCCGCAGATAGCTTTGGTAAAAAATAAATTACCATGCAATTTTCTACATTATCACTTCGCAAAACCCTTGCGGTACTGCTGTTACTATTCCCATCAATCATGATGCTGGCTTTTGCGCTGCATTTCAGTTCGGTACATGCTTTCTTTAATTTCCACCTACACCGCGATCCTTACGATGCCGGTAAATTATTCGATGCCCTTGTTGAAGGCCGGGGCCACGGTTTTGTAATGGCTCACACCGTTGGCTTCTTTTCCATCCCTTTGTTTATGATTGCTACTTTATTACTCGCATGGTTGTTGTATCAGCAAAAACCCATTTGGGCTTTTATTGGTGCTGTTATAGGCATTATTGGCTGCGCAGGCATAGCGGCTGTATTTGGAGCCTGGCTTTCATTCTCAGGCATTGATACACTAAGCCCTCAATATTATGCCGGAGCCAGGGAAGGTTTTATTGAGCTGGTGAAAATGAAAGGTATGCTCAAATTTTTCACCGTGCTATCGTACCTCAGCTTTATAGGTCTGGCCATACTGGCCGTAGGCCTGGCAAGGGCTAAACAGTTTAAGTTACCAAATATGCTCTGCATTATTATCGGCACTATGCTATTCGTTATATTTATGGATATGGATAACTGGATGTTTATTGGCTCGGCACTGATATTGATCGGTTTTCTGCCCATTAGCAAGCGAGTGAGAAGTGGCATTAGTGAATTGTAGGAGCAGAATAAAATATTGGCAACAATAAAAGTAGCTGCAAATCGCAGCTACTTTTTTCTATCTTCAAGCTTAAATATCATTTATCTCTATGCTGAAAAAAGGCGAACATATTGAAGGCACACCTGCCGAACTAATAAGTTTTTGAGAGCCTGTCTAAATCATACAAACAGGGATATTGCGATTGGGTAGGTTAAAGCCATGATTATGCTGCGCAACAAGCAAAAAACATTAAAAACCTAACTGGCCTAACAAGCTTGGTTTACTTTTAAGTGTAAGTGGTTGCCGCAAACAAAAACACACTTTCTGCGAAACTCAATTGACTATCCAATTAAAATAATCATTCGCCGGTTTTTATAGCTTTGGTTAATTGCCTCATATTGATTGCAAATGGTAAACAGTGCTGCATAATTTAGTAATTTTGCCGGGCAGATTTAGTTTTCTGCCGAACCCACCTTAATATCAATTTATGGCCGCTACTGTTAAAAAGACTGTGCTGAAAACGCTTAAAATAGGCGGGATAGTTTTAGTTAGTCTTATCCTCCTTATATTTCTGCTTCCAACACTTTTCCCACAAACAGTTACCAAGAAAATACAGGGTTGGGCCAATGTCAACATCAATGGTAACGTTACGTTTTCGAGCACCGGGCTTTCATTCTTTAAACGCTTTCCATCGCTTACACTTACCTTGTATGATGTAGACCTGAAAGGCAGTTCGCCATTTGAAAAACAGACTTTGGTTGCGGCTAAAGAAGTTTCCTTAGGTATTGATCTTTCATCACTATTTGAGAACAAGATTAATATCGACAAAATTTACATCAACGATGCCTTCATCAACATCCAGGTTGATAGCAGCGGGAAGGCCAACTATAACATCTACAAAACCAGCGAGCAAAAACAGAATACACCTGCGGATACCAGCGCAGCATCATTGGGTATTAAACAGATTCTGATCGAAAAAAGCCACCTGGTATATAACGATCAATCATTACCTATGAAGATCAACGCCTCCGGTGTTTACTATTTAGGCAGCGGCGATTTAAGCAAAGATGTTTTCGATCTGCGTACCCATACCGAAATTCAATCTGTCGATTTTTATTATGGCAACAAGCCTTACATCATCGGTAAAAAAGTAAATGCCGATCTGCTCACCAAGATCAACACCAAATCATTGGCCTTTATTTTTCAGAAAAACGACCTGCACATTAATCAGCTGCCGGTGCAGTTCATCGGCAAGTTCGAGTTTCTGAAAGATGGCTACAACATGGACTTTAAGATCGATACGCATGATGCCAACCTTAATGATATGTTTACCGCCCTCCCTGCAGAATATCAGAAATTGCTGGCCCAAACTTCGGTAAAAGGAATTGGTAACCTGCAGGTAGAGTTAAATGGCAAGTACATCGCCAAAGACAAAATTTCACCTAACCTGAGCATGAACTTTAAGGTGCGTAATGGTACTGTGGCAAATCCGAGAGCGCCGTCGCCGATTAAAAACCTGTACCTTAATTTTCAAACTAAAGTACCCGGCTTAAACCCCGATAGTTTATATGTGAATGTAGACTCGATTTATTTCAATATCGATAAAGATTATTTCAGTTCGATTATCCGCGTAAAGGGCGTAAAAGAACCCGAGATCTATGCCAAAATTAACACCGAGATAGATCTCGAAAAATGGGACAAAGCTTTCGGTGTAAAACCGATTGATGTGAAGGGTCGTTACACCCTGCATTTACTTGCCGAAGGCAAATACGCCAAAGGGATACAAGTAACCAAGGGCATCAGGAAACAAAGAGTTGATTCGGTAATTACCAGCATACCTAAATTTACGCTCACATCATCTTTCCGCAACGGGTACTTTAAATATGCATCGCAACCCGAGGCATTAAGTAATATCAACTTTGATCTGGATGCCAATTGCCCGGATAATAACTACAAACATACTAGCCTGAAGATGGAGAACATCAATGCAACGCTGCTTGATAATTACATCAAAGGTTATTTCAGGATGGCCAATGCTGCCAATTTCCCGATTGATGCACAGCTGAAAACTAAATTTCACCTGGCTGATGTCAAAAAGTTTTATCCTATCGACAGCCTCGGCGTAACATTAAAAGGCGACCTGAATGCCGACATTACCAGTAAAGGCAACTACGTGCCGGCCAAGAAGCAGTTCCCTAAAACGGTGGCTAACTTCCAATTGGCCGATGGATCTATCCAAACTAAATACTACCCGCACCCTATCGAAAAGGTGAATGTAAATACTAATGTAATTAATGCCACGGGTACAGTTGCAGGCACAAAAGTGATCATCAAGCCCATCTCCTTTGAGTTTGAGGGCGAACCTTTTATGCTGAAGGCAAGCCTGCAAAATCTCAATAACCTGGAGTATAATGTGTATTCGAAAGGCATCATCAATGTGGGTAATATTTACAAGGTATTTGCCATAAAGGGATACAGTGTTAATGGCACTATTGCAGCCAATGTTTCACTGAAAGGAAAACAGAGCGACGCACTGGCGGGCAGGTACGATCAGCTATCGAACAAAGGAACATTACGTGTAAACAACATTGCGCTTACGTCTGAATTGTTCCCAAAACCATTTATGATCAGCAAGGGCGTGTTTAGCTTTAACCAGGATAAACTGCAATTTGATGAGTTTACGGCTAAGTACGGCAAATCGCAAATTATGCTGAACGGTGCAGTATCAAATATTATCGACTATGCCCTTAAACCTACCGGCGTTTTAAAAGGTGATTTTAACTTCACTAGCAACCTCATTATTGCCGATGATTTTATGGCCTTTGCCCCCGCCCCTGGCGAAACCAAAACCAGCGGCCCAAGCGGCGTTATTATGGTCCCCAAAAACCTGAATCTCAACTTCACTGCTGCTGTAAAAACAGTTAAGTATAACGGCCTAACCATTAAAGATGCCAAAGGCCAGCTAGCTGTTAATAATGGCAGCATTAACTTTAAACAAACCGGTTTCAATTTAATTGGTGCACCTGTGAGCATGGACGGCAGCTACACCAGCACGAACCCGCAAAAGGCATTCTTTACCTACCACATTAACGCGAAAGATTTCGACATTAAAAAAGCTTACAACCAGATCAAACTTTTCCATGATATGGCCACCGCGGCAGGTAGCGCCGAAGGCTTAGTTTCGTTAGATTATAAGTTAAGCGGCAGGCTCAACGCCAATATGCAGCCAGTATATCCTTCACTTAAGGGTGGCGGTATACTATCGGCCAAGCACTTAAAGATGAAAGGTTTTAAGCTGTTTAACGCCATGGGCAAATCGACGGGTAAAGACAGCCTTACCAACAACCCCGACGTAAGTAAGGTAGAACTGAAAACTACCATCACCAACAACATCATCACCATCGAGCGTACAAAAATGCGCATGGCCGGCTTCCGCGCCAGGTTTGAGGGGCAGGTTGGTTTAGATAAATCGCTGAACCTTAAATTCAGGTTAGGCTTGCCGCCTTTAGGTATTATCGGCATCCCGATGAACATTACGGGCACGCAGGATAAACCAAAGATAAAATTAGGCAACGGCAAAAAAGAAGACGAGCTACAGGGCACTGCGGATGATAATTAAGGTTATCTAAAAACATGACGTATTTAAATTTTTTGTCATTGCGAGGAGGAACGACGTGGCAATCTCGTAGTTATATAGGACAACCAGAATTGCGCGATTGATTAGCATACGAAGAGATTGTCGCTCTATCGCTCGATGACAAACTTTTTAAACGTCATTTCACTTTTAGAGGCCGGGGATTTTATCGCTCCTGGATGACAAAATCATTTGTTTAAACTTCTTCTGATATTTTACGTTAAACGTCTAACATTCTACGCTCAACCTCTGCAACGGGTAAGGTAAAGTAAAAAGTACTGCCTTCGCCGGGTTCAGATCGTACGCCAATTTCACCGCCGTTTAGTTCCGCCAACTGGCGACAAAGCAGTAAGCCTATGCCTGTCCCTTTTTCGCCTTTGGTGCCGGGTTTGGTAAAATGCGTTTGGGTTGAGAATAGTTTGGCGGCTTCTTCAGCCGTCATGCCACGTCCGTTATCTTTTACATTGATCATTAACCGGCTGCCGCGTTTCTCTGCCGATAAAATAATTTTACCATCAGGCTCTGTAAACTTAATGGCGTTGTTAATGAGGTTGCGCAATATCGTTTTTACGTGGTTGGCATCGGCCAATACGGCTTGCCCTTCCTGGATTTCAATATCCAGATCGATATTCTTCTGTGCTAAGGGATGCTTAAATATTTGCCCGGTTTCTCCGGCAATGGCATGCAGATCTACCACTGTGGTTGTTTTCTGATTCCCCTGTAACTGGCTGCCTGCCCATTCTACCAGGTTTGATAAGGTTAGCTCTGCTCCTTCCATTGCCGGTGACATATCTTTCATCAGCATCTGCACCTCTTCGGCCGAGAAATAGCCCTGTTCAAACAGGTCCATCGTATTACGCACATTGGCCAATGGCGATTTTAGGTCGTGGCCGATGATGGCCAGCAACCTGTCCTTTAGTTGGTTCAACTCGTCCAGGTTGCGCGATTGGTTTTCTATCACATCATTCTTGGCAACAACCTCCATATTTTGTACCTGCAGTTGTTTAGAGAATTGCTTTTTCTGCTGATAAAAACGATATAAAATATACAGTGCCACCACAAGAACCAGAACGGTAATACCCAGGTTAACAATTGTCTGCCGCTGCGATTTAATCAACATCCGGTTATTCTCCATCAGCTCCATATCGTGCAGTTTGTTATTCAGCGAAAAATAATCCTGAATAAGCTGTACGCTATTTTGTTTATCAATGCGGTTAAGACTATCCTGTAACTGAATATATTTTTGTTGGTACAGCATCGCATTATCCTTATCGCCCTTGGCCCCATAAACGCGGTATAACCAACGTATAGCGTTCGAATAAATATCTACCACACCTAAACTATCCGCCAATGCAGCTGCAGTTTTTGCATTCTTAATAGCTTCGGGGTAGTTTTTTTGGTTATAAGCAATAACCGTTCGCCCCACCCATACTGTAGATCGCAGGCGCTTATTATTGCTTTTAATACTTAGCTGATAGGTAGTATCGCAATATAAACTGGCTTTATCAAATTCCTTTTTATCCAGATATGCGCTATAAATCCGACTATATAAAATGGCTATTTCACCGGTATTGTGCAGGGTTCGGCTTATGGCTATAGCCTTGTTAATATCAGCAAGTGCTTTGTCTGTTTGCTTTAGCCTTAAATAAGCGAACGAGCGTTCGTTCAGCGCACGCTCCTGCCCTGTATTATCACTGCCTGCCTCCTGCAATGCAAGGTTAATATAGCTGATGCCTTGTTGATACTTTTTCAGGTCTACATAATCGCGGCCAATGCTGCGATAGCAGTCAGATCGCCACTCATGATTATTTTTATCGAAGGTGCGCAAGGCTGCATTGAGGTAAAACAGGCTGATGGGATAGTACGATTGCGCCCAATAAGTAATACCCATATTAAAAAAGCTTTCGGCAAGGCCCTTTTGATAATTATACTTTTTAGAAAGCAGCAAGGCATTTTGGGCCATATCCCGGGCCTTGTTCGGGTTGGCCAGGTAACTTAGCCTGACTACCTTATTGACGCTGTCGATGGTTTTTTGTTGAGAAGTATAATTGCCCGGCTTAGATTTATTATGCGCGTATACTTGTATTCCAAACGCGCTTTGCCATAAAAGCAGCACAAAAATCAACCAAAACTTCTTCATCAATCGCGGGGGAGATATTCCATAACAATGATAACGATAAACCCCAATAAACAAAACCGCTGTGTCACAAATACAGGTTGTAATACAATATATTTACAAACAGCTGTAGCGTTTTAATTAAAAAATGGTCTTATAAATTAGATGATTCAACAAGCAAGCACATTTTTAGGCAAATCCCAGCTTAGCCGGTCTGTTGCAGGCTGCACGGTTGCTTTAACCAGCTATGCAGGCAATAGCAGTTTCGAAGAGTGGCATTCGCACCAAAATGCGAGCATCAGTTTTCTGCTTAATGGTACGCATGAAGAAGATCTTTTCGGCAAAAAACACAAACGCCTGCCGGGTGATATTAAATTTATCCCTGCCGGAGAAATGCATCGCTGCAACAATTATACATCCGATGCCCGCAAAATCAACATCGATCTGAGCGATGCCCTGTTGAAAGAAATGGATATCTCTGCCGATGAGATCATGAACCTGCTTCAGCATTCATCTCAGGTAAAATTTACTTTATTAAAATTTTATCACGAGTTACACGATCCGGCCAATCACATCACAGCTTCGATACAGTTAACGCTTTACGAATTATTGCATCCGGCTAAAACTCAGGCATCCGGCAGTAAGCAGCGCCCTCAATGGACTAGTCGCTTACAGCAAATTTTACACGATGAATGGAACCAGCCTTCCGAGCTGAATGATCTTGCAGCGCGCCTGGGCATACATCCGGTCACTATATCACGCTATTTCCCGCTTTACTTTTCATCAACCCTCAGCAATTATATCAGGCATATTAAGGTTGATAAAGCCTTGGCTATGATTAAAATTACAACGTTAAATTTAACCGAAATTGCATATCAATGCGGCTTTGCAGACCAGGCACATTTTACCCGTACGTTTAAAGAAGTAACCGGCTATTTACCCAAAAATTTCAGGCGGATATAATATATTGCCGAGGTTAATTACATACAATTTTACCGCTTTAAAACGGAGTATGTTTGGGTATAAAATAACCGCTATGAATTTCAGTCCGAAGAAAATATTTACAGTTCTCCCTATCTGTTTACTCTGCCTTATCTCCCTTGGATACGGCCAGCAATTCGACCCTTTTGATGGTAATGGCAAAGCATTCCACGCCAACATGGGCAGATATTTTAAAACACCGGCCGATGAGCTGAACTTACGTAAATTATTGCTGGATAGCGTAAATACCTTTCAGAACGATTCGGTATGGACTGTGGCTAATTTGCTTCCCCATCTTGATCAATATGAGCATTTATTAGTTTCACTTCAGCGCCATTATCAGTACCATCGCTTGCTGGCTTATATCAACAATAAGGATACCGTAGCCCGAAAAGCATCGACCCAAACCGATGAAGCGTCTGACGAATTGACCACCCGTACAGATAAAATACTATTGCAACCACAGTTTACCTCCCTTCCAGATGAGCAGTTTAAGCAATATGGCTTAACTAAATATAAATACCTGTTACAGCGGGTAAAGCAGGATGCAGCCCACAACCTTTCGCCCCATGATGAGAAACTGGCGAACCAATTGGCGGGTAAAATGGTTGACCAGTTGACGGACAGGTACGATAACCTGATGGACAAGATTAAAGTAACCGATATCTCCATCGACGGCAAAACCTATAACTGGTCCAGCTATAAACCAGAACTGGCTAAAACCACGGATGCCAAAGTACGCGCTGCCGGGCTGAAAGCTTATTACGATGCCTACTATATCGCCTACGGCACACACGCCGAAGTGCTTGCCGCTACGCTGATTGACATTACACGGCAGAAAACCGCTTTGGCTAAATTACAAGGTTTCAGTAGTGCGCCGGAGAAAACGTATCAGCATAAATTGCAACTATCAGAAAGCAGCGTAAAGCAAATGCTGCAGCAAATGACCAGCCATGCCGATGTACTAAAAGCCTACAAACAGTTGCTGATGGAGC
>CAHJXH010000188.1 GCA_903644075.1 Sphingobacteriaceae bacterium
AGAGTATGGTATTCAGCCAGATATTCTGGTTTGCCGTACCGAGCACCACATTAACCAGGACATCCGCAAAAAAATCGCTTTGTTTTGTAACGTAAACGTAAATGCAGTTATCGAATCTATCGATGCTTCTACCATTTACGATGTGCCTTTGCTGATGCTGCGCGAGCAATTAGATAAAACCGTACTGAGCAAATTAAAACTTCCGTCTAAAAACGAACCAGATCTGGAAAGCTGGAAAGACTTTCTGGGCCGCTTAAAAAATCCTACTGCCGAGATCAGAATCGGTTTGGTTGGTAAATACGTAGAGCTTCCGGATGCTTATAAATCAATTACCGAAGCCTTTATCCATGCAGGCGCTAAAAACGAATGTAAGGTTAAGGTAGAGTACATACATTCTGAACAATTAACCGTAGCAAACGCGGTTGATAAATTAAAAGGCCTGCACGGCGTACTGGTTGCACCGGGTTTTGGCGAACGCGGTTTCGAAGGTAAAATTGAAGCTATCCGCTATGTACGCGAGAACAATATTCCGTTCTTTGGGATCTGTTTAGGTATGCAATGCGCTGTTGTTGAGTACGGTCGCCACGTATTGGGCCTAAAAAATGCTAACAGTACCGAGATGAACCCGGAGACTCCTTTCCCCGTTATCGGCATGATGGAAGATCAGAAAAACATTACAGCTAAGGGTGGCACCATGCGTTTAGGTGCACAGGATTGCGACTTAAAAAAAGGCACAAAAGCCGCTGCAATATATGGGAAACCGCGTATTAGCGAGCGTCACCGCCACCGTTATGAGTTTAATAACGAGTACCTGAAAAGCTATGAAGAAGCCGGAATGATCCCGTCTGGTATCAATCCGGAAAACAATCTGGTAGAGATAATTGAGCTGAAAAACCACCCTTATTTTGTGGGCGCACAATTTCACCCAGAATTAAAATCAACAGTAGCAAATCCTCACCCACTTTTTGTTAACTTTGTCGCCGCTTCGCTGGCTTTTGCCCGCAAAAAATAATTGTACGATAAATAAGTAATGGATAAAAATACGTTCACGGGATTATTCCTGATCATGCTGATCATGGTTGGCTCATTCTTTTTGCTAAAGCCATCAGCAGACGAAGTTAAAAAAGAGCAGCAAAGAGCACACCTCGATTCGCTTAAGCGCGCCGGCATTGTTGCCAAAACTGCCAAAACAGATACCACTGCTGCAGCTGCTGCTAAAGCAGGTGTGGTTGATTCGGCCCTGTTAAAAACACCTTTCGGCGCTGCAACTGTAGGTACCGAGCAATTAATTACGTTAGAAAACAAAGACGTTAAGTTAAAAGTGAGCACCATTGGTGGTCGCATTTATTCGGTTGAGTTGAAAGAGTTTAAAACTTTCGACGGCAAACCACTGATCTTGTTCGACGGTGCTGATAACCACTTCGGTTTTAAATTTACGGCAGGCGGCAAAGCCATCAATACAGACGAGCTGCACTTTACCCCAACTACGCCACAGGCTAACAACGGCGCATTAACCATGCGTTTAAGTTACAGCCCATCCCAGTATATAGATTATATATACACCATGGGTGCCGAGTACAAGGTTAACCTGCAAATTAAACCGGTAGGCTTAGAAGCTATTATCAACAATGGTAATACGCTGAATTTGAACTGGTCGGCTAGTTTGCATCAGTTAGAAAAAGCCATTAAAATTGAGCGTCAGTACTCTACCGTTTACTATCACAACACAGAAGGTACTGTTGATTACCTGAGCGAATCAAAAGACGAAGCAAAAGATTTTGGAGCAGATGTTAAGAGACTGGATTGGATAGCCTTTAAACAACACTTCTTCTCAAGTGTATTATCATCTAAAACAGGTTTTGCCAAAAGCACGTTGGGCGTTGCTACAGACTTAGCATCGAAAGATGTGAAGCAAATGAAAGCTGATGTAGTTTTATCGGCAGATGCATCAGGCGCTTACCCGGTTGAGTTTTATTTCGGCCCAAACAAGTTTAAAACCTTACAGGCTCAGGGTAACGATTTCGAAAAGATCATTAACCTGGGTTGGGGCCCGTTAAAATACATTAACCGTTTTGCGGTATTACCTGTATTTAACTTCTTACAGCAGTTTGGCTGGAACTACGGTATCATCATCCTCGTGCTTACCTTGTTGCTTAAGCTGGTATTATCGCCGCTCACCTACAAATCATACTTATCAATGGCTAAAATGCGTGTGCTGAAGCCGGAGATGGATGAGATTAAAGGTAAAGTGGGTGAAGATAACCCTACCCTTTTACAACAGGAGTATTTGAAGCTTTACCGTAAAGCCGGTGTTAACCCGCTGGGTGGTTGTTTGCCTTTATTATTGCAAATGCCTATCGTAATCGCATTCTTCCGCTTTTTCCCGGGCTTGTTTGAGTTACGCGGACAAAGTTTCCTTTGGATGCACGATTTATCGACTTACGACACCATTCTTACATTCCCTCCATTGCCATTATTGGGTTGGGACCACATCAGTGCTATGTGTTTACTGATGACCATCTCTACCCTGATCTATACTTATTTTAACAACCAGATCTCGGGCGCCACAGGCCAGATGAAATATATCGGATACATCTCTCCGCTTATTTTCTTCGGGGTACTGAACGTTTATCCTGCCGGTTTGAACTACTACTACTTCCTGGCCAATATGCTTACCTTCTTACAACAATACCTCATCCGATTGATGGTTGATGACAAGAAGATCCACAGCCAGATCCAGGAAAACAAAAAGAAGCCTGAAGACACCAAGAAAAAGAAAAGTGGTTTCCAGGCCCGTATGGAAGAAATGATGCGCCAGCAAAACCAGGCACCAAAGAAAAAGTAATTGTTTGAATGGTGAATGGTTGATTAAGTTCACATTCAAGAAACAAAAAAGGCTTTCAGGTTAACTCTGAAAGCCTTTTTTCTTTATCTCCACCCGTCAAGCCGAATTTATTTCGGCATCCATAGGACAGGTAGCAAACTTATAAGTTAATATACAGAGCAGGTTTTATACTCAGCATGTAGCCTGCCGAAATAAATTCGGCTTGACGGCGGATATAAGATACAAAAAAAGCAGGGTCCTTTTATCAAGATACCCTGCCCGAACACAGATAGGCTCTACCCTATCTTAAATTTTCTTTATAACTGGAAACCGTATGCTATACGAACGCCAACCGTACCATAGTTATTGCCATCGCCGGTAAAACTATCGTAGCGTACGCCAACATCCCAGTGGTTATTAGCCCAACCTGCAGATGGTGCCAGGATTAATTTGGTTTGGCCGTCTTTAAATAACCCATGCTCTAATACTTCGAAACCTGCACCTGCTTCACCAGCCAGGTAAATGTGCGGGGCAATAAAACCTTTAATACCACCTTTAAGCGGTATTACACCATAGCTGGCATAGCGTATACTGCTAATAGGATCTTTTTTGCTAAAAAAGTGATCGCCACCGGTTTCAAACAATACTGCAAAATTGTTGGTGATACCATATTGCAGGCGGCCCAAACCACCTAAGTTAAATGTAGAATAGTTATGTGCATTACCGGTAGGTACGCCGGCTGCAACGCCTAAACTAAAAGTAAAACCATTTGCTGGGGTAGTTTGTGCTTTTACCTGGGTTGTAACAAACAAAGCTGCGGCTGCAAACGCTACGGCTATTAGTTTTGATAGTTTTTTCATCTGTAATCGTGATTATAAGTAATATTCGTTTATTGATATTACTGCCACATTTACAGATAGGTTGCCTCAGGTGGGATTTATTTTTGCTAAGTGGCGACATTATTTCACGCCATATGTGAAGTTTTATAAGATTGTCATCCTGATGAAATTAATTTAAACGAAAACATTTACTACTCTTCATTAATAAATAATAAAATTTATATTTGCTCTAACCCTAATTAAATTGGTTTTGCCCGGCATAACTATGGCCAAGTGTGGATTTATATTATTACTAATTATCAGCTTATTTACTGCCCCTTTAACCCGGGCGCAAGTACCTGCTGCCGCAAAACTCACCAAGCCGCTTTCTCAGATTGAGAAATATAATAAACTCATCAGCCTTTACCGCTACGAAAATCCAGACTCTGCGCTGTTTTATGTAAGCAAGGGCCTCGACCTGGCAAAAACGAACAGTGATACTGCTGGTAAAGCCATGATCATTAACCAACTGGGCATGATTAATGATAATCGCGGCCAGTTTGTAGAATCGCAGAATAACTATCACGAAGCCTACAACCTTTATAAATCTGTTGGCCAAACCAAAGGTATGGCAACAGTTACCATACGTTTGGGTGTTGTTGAATTACGTAAAGGCAACTACGACAAGGCTATCGCTTTCTTTTTACAAGCCTTGCAGCTAAGTGAAAGCATTAAAGACCCTATGGGTATTATGGAAGCCAACATAACCCTGGGTGAAGGTTATATGGGCCAGCATAAATATGATACAGCATTACATTACCTTAAAATAGCTGAAAGGATTAATAATACAATCCCCCTATCAAACTTAACGTTTAACCTGTTTAATGATATCGGCGTTATCTACCGCGAAACAGGCCTTTTAGAAGAAGCTAAAGACTACCTGGTAAAGGGTATTAGCCTTAGCAACGCACAACAGTACCAGGGCCATAATATTACCCTTACAAATGCCCTGGCAACTATTTATGCCAAGGAGGGTAATACCGAATACTCCATCATTCTGCAAAAACAGGCTTTAAAAAAATCGATACAGATCCATAATTATATCCGCCAGCTACAAACCCTAAACGGCCTGGCCGGTAGTTACGAAAAGATTAATGTTGATAGCAGCCTCAACTACCTGTACATGGCAAAAACGCTTGCCGAAGGCCGCCAGGGGTACAAGCAGGTTATAGATGCCCTGCAAGGTATATCAGAGCTTTACGCTAAAAAAGGGGATTACAAAGCCGCGCTCGACGCAAAAAACGAAGAGTACAACCTGGCCGATAAATATTTCTACAAAGAGATGTCGAAACAGGTGACCAGCTTGCAAAGTGATTATGAATTGAGTAAATCGCGGGCCAAGGTGCAGGAGCTGCGCTACATTAATATACACCAGGCACTTCAACATAAAATTATTATGGCAGTAGCCATTGGGGCAGTTTTGGTGCTGCTGGTTATCGGCTATTCTAATTACCGTACCCGCTCGCTCAATAAAAAGCTGCGCAATGCCAACGCTAATCTCGACGAATCTAACCAACTGAAAGATAAACTATTCTCCATTCTGGGGCATGATCTGCGGTCGCCATTTGTTTCCGTTATTAATCTTTTAGAGTTGATTGATGATGAAGACCTCCCCGGCGAAACCCGTAAGGAAATGGTAACAGAGCTCTCAACAACCAGCAAAGCTGCGCTCGAAACATTAACGGGCTTACTAAAATGGGGCGAAATGCAGATTAAGGGAGTACGCCTTAACCGCCATGAGTTTGCCGTTAAGCCCGTAATAGAGAGAGTACTATTATTACTAGCCGGTGCTGCAAATTATAAACGGATTGTGATTAAAAACAATGCTTGCAACAATTTGATCCTATTGGCCGATAAAGACCACGTTGAATTTGTATTACGTAACCTCATCTCGAACGCCATCAAATTTACCGGTGTAGGCGGCCAGGTAACTATTAAATCGGCTTTTGATGAGCATACCGGTGTGGCCACTATAACGGTTGAAGACACAGGTGTCGGTATTGCCCCCGATCGTCTGAACAGTATTTTCAGTCTTAAAAACATTAGCAGTAATGGCACTTATAACGAAAAAGGTACTAGTCTTGGCTTATTGATGTCGAAAGAGTTCATTGATGCTAATGAGGGATCTATCACGGTGAGTAGCGTACCTGGAAGTGGCTCAACATTTTCTTTCACTTTGAAGGCTACAGTTGCACAGGATGTAGTGGTGGATAGTGAGAAACAAAAGTCTGTAAATCAATCATAATTTATATAACGTATAATTTCCTACTTATCGTCATTGCGAGGAACGAAGCAATCCCCTACTTACAGAGCCGCTCTGTAAATTAGAACCGCATAGTCGGGGATTGCTTCGTTCCTCGCAATGACGTGACTTATTTTAAACGTCATTTTTCACCTTAGATTTCTCTCGAATTCTAAACTTCTCCATTTCACTCTCGAAAGCGATAAAATTAACATAACAGGGCTATTCGGGACAGAAAAATTGTATAGCTTTACTAAAACCAAATAAACCAGGTTATGATAAATTTAGGTATTTTACTTACCCGACAGTACCGCCTGTTAAGCGTCGCTGCCATGCTGGATGTATTTCAAACGGTTAATAAGCTGGCCGAATACAATGGCCAATCGCCCTATTTTAACATCAGTTTATTACGGGCCGATGCAGGTGCTGCACAATCTACCGATGCATTGATCAATGATCAGATTCTGCATATCAATCAGGCCGAAAAACAGGACATCATTTTGATACCCGCATTCGGTACCGAGAATACGCAACAGGCGGTGCAGGATAATATGGATTATATCCCATGGTTACGCGCTCAGTTTGCCGGTGGTACACACATTGCCAGTTTTTGTACAGGCGCCTTTTTATTGGCCGCTACCGGCTTGTTAAATGGCCGTGCTGCAACCACACATATCGATGCGTGTGGGGCATTTTCGGCTACTTTCCCAGATGTAAATCTGCTGCCTTACCAGGTAGTTACCAGCGATGGCGGTATTTATACCAGCGGCGGCTCTACATCAAGCTTTCACTTAATGCTGCATTTAATTAAACTGTATTGCGGCAGCGAAATGGCTATACGCACAGCTAAAATATTTTCCATAGATATGGACCGCAGTCAGCAGGCCTATTTTGGCACGTTTGCGCCACCACAAGACCATAACGACGAGCTGGTAGCTATGGCACAGCAAAAGATAGCTGCCTCATACCACGAGCCTGCTACGATCGAGGAGATGATTAAAGACATACCATCAAGCAGGCGCAATATGGTAAGGCGTTTTAAGCAGGTAACGGGCTATACCCCTATCGAGTATTTGCAAAATTTACGGGTACAGGGTGCAAAAAAACTACTGGAACAAACCAACCAACAAATGACCGAGATTATGCTCAACTCGGGTTATAACGACCCGAAAGCATTCCGTAAGGTATTTAAGAAGACTGTTGGGATGACGCCTACCGGTTATCGCGAAAAATTCCAGGTCAATTGAGTTGCCGGGTGTCAGTTTTCAGGTGCCGGGAGCTCCTCATCCTGCGCAGACAGTTTCAGGTGTCCGATGTCGGGAGCTCCTCATCCACTAAAGATAACCAAACCTGTTCCAGACAACTGATAACCCGCACCTGACAACCGCCAACTCACACCCCCTAACTCGCAACACAATCAATGGAAAGGATAGCAATCACAGACGATAACAAAGTGCTGGATGTACAGCGTTCATGTATCGATCATTCAGAGTTTAAGATGGTTTGTTCAACGCATCTTTTGTTTAAGGATGTAAACATGGCCAACTGCAAAATAACCGATGCCAATTTAAGTGACCTCGAGATTGAAGGTGCACAGCTTGGCGGCGCTTATATCCACAACATTGGCATGCCACCGGAAGGTCATCCAAATTATGATCCTAATGCCAAACAAAGGCCTTTGAAATTTGAAGATTGTGACCTCTCGGGCAGTACCATCACCAACTGCAATTTGAGTGGTTTGGATATTAGCGATTGTAATATTACGGGGTTGCGGATTAATGGTATTTTGATTGAAGAACTGCTATCGAAGTAGAGTTGTCGGTTATCAGTTGTCTGTTGTCGGGAAGCTCCATGTCCTCTTTTTACAGACAACAGACAACTGATTAACGAGCTTTCCTGCTAGCTACAATTCTTTGCCTGTGCTTTACTCCCCAGTCTCTAAGTTCTTGCATTACCTTGTCCAACGTTTGGCTGTAGGGTGTTAACTGGTAGGTAACCGTTACCGGGGTTGTTGAATATACTTTGCGAACTACAAACTCATTCAGTTCCAATTCTTTCAGTTCTTTAGATAAAACCTTCGGGGTAATATCGCCCAAAGCCCGCTGAATATCTTTAAAACGCTGCGGTCCGTTTGTCATGGCCACAATTAATGGTAGTTTCCATTTACCATTTAATACATAAAGCGCATCCCTAACACCTGCAATAGCTATACCACAAGCTTCGGCAGTATGCTGCGGCCATACTGCGGCCCCATCTTCATCAATTTCTGTTGCTCTTCGTAACATATACAAATGTAACTACTATCCTAAAGGATACCGGTATCCTTTAGGATAGTAGTATCTTTTAGATAGTAAAGGTACTTAAGTTTGCATCATTCAATACAAATTAAAAATGAAAGCAACTAAAATTACATACTGGATAACCACTGCAATAGTAGCCTTAATGATGCTCTATTCAGCTTCAGCATACCTAACTCAGCCAGCCATGGCAGCAGCTTTTCACCATTTGGGCTATCCCGATTATTTTAGGGTTGAACTTGCCATCGGCAAAATAATAGGCGCCATTTTACTGCTTGCCCCATTAGCCGCCCGTATTAAAGAATGGGCTTATGCAGGTTTTGCTATCACCTTTGTTTCGGCATTTATAGCGCATACTGTTTCTGGTGATCCGGTTGCAAATCGCATCATGCCGCTCATCTTTTTAATCCTGCTTATCGTTTCTTACATCACTTATCATAAGCAACGCAAAGTAACCGCATAACAAACATCCAAACCGGCCAATACTGCCCTCCTGAGTCAAAAACAGGCTGGGTTGGCTTGCTATTGTCTAAAATTTCTTAATCCACTAACAAAAACATCAATAATTTAAAATTCAAATCAAAAATGAAAAAGATCCTTCATGTTATTTCGAGCCCTAAGGGCGATGCATCATTCAGCATAAAACTGGGTAACGCTATTATAGAAAAAGTAAAAGAAGCCAATCCGGGTAGTACGGTTACCGAGCTCGACCTAAGTAAAAAACACTTCCCCCATTTAGAAGAGGCACAGCTCAACTCCTTTTATACTCCGGCAGAGCAGCGCACTTCAGAAAACCTTGAGGCCATTAAACACTCTGACGAAGCCGTTGCCCAATTAATGGATGCCGATGTAATTGTAATTGGCGCACCGTTTTACAATTTCGGTATCCCATCGGCACTTAAAGCATGGGTAGATCATATTGCGCGCGCAGGTGTTACATTTAAGTATGACGAAAATGGCCCCGAAGGTTTGGTTAAAGGCAAAAAAGTATACATAGCCCTGGCATCGGGCGGTATTTATAGTTCGGGACCAATGCAAGGTTATGATTTTGCAGCGCCTTATCTTAAAAGCTTATTAGGTTTTATGGGTATGACAGATTTAAGCGTATTTAGGGTTGAGGGAGTGGCCTATCCGCATTTAAAGGATACAGCCCTGCAAACTGCAGTTGAAAGTATAATTTTATAAGAAAAATTACCCATTAGTTAAAAGTGAAAGTATTTGTTGTAAAAGCGCAACAGATGCTTTCACTTTTGCGTAAAGAGGCTATTGAGTGCATCAACCACACTCAGTCTGCCGATGAAAAACATAATCCCAAATAACAGCGTAAAGCGCTGTATAGGAATACTTTGCCTAATAGCAATCACTGTTATCCAATCGTGCAAAACCGAACGGTTAGATGGCGGTAATTTTGTAGAACCAACCGATAAATCGGTTGTAGGTTTCTCGCTTAAAAAATCCGACAACACCACTTTCCGCGCTACCGATATTAGCACTACTATAGGCAGCGATACCATTAAAATTTATGTACCCGGCCAAACCGATCTGAGCAAATTAATTCCAGACATTTCTATTCGC
>CAHJXH010000189.1 GCA_903644075.1 Sphingobacteriaceae bacterium
TATAATACAACTCGGTAGAGAATTCATACGCGCCCTGGTGGAAAGTCCGGTAATACCCCGTCGAAATCTGGTCGGCTATTTCTGGTTTGATATTGTTGCTGCTTGGCAGATAAACGCTTGTTGATGAAAAAGAAGAATTGCTTAGCAAGTGAATATTCTGCACGTTCCTGTCATACGATAGTTTAACTGAACTCTGCTCATTCAGCTGGTAACTTGCTGCGATACGCGGCTCAGGAGTGAAATAGGATTTAACAATCTGGCCGCTGTTATAATGACTGCTATCGGATTTATTTCCGTTCTGGTCATAAGTATAGAACGTGCCCGCGCCGAGTACGTTTAGCTCGCTCAAACGCAGCCCGTAAGTAATCTTTAATTTATTTGATGCATTCCATTCATCGGATAGATAAAGTGCGCTTTCTAAAGAATGCTTTTTCTGTAATGAAATGTCGTTATAGCTCGATGCTTCAGAAGAAGCCGCGTTACCGGGCTGGGTTAAATGAAAGGTGGTTTCGAAACCGAAGCTTAATTTATTAGCCGTGTTGAGGTAATAGTTAAAATCCTGCTTAAAGTGGAAATCGTTAATGGCTGATGTAACCTTTACATCGTTGCTATTATCCTCAATATGTACGTTGTAATTATACTTACTGTAAATCAATGAGGTGTTAGAGAATAACTTACTGCTGAAAATGTGGTTAAGCCTTAAGGTGCCGGTCATGTTGCCATAATCAAGGCCGAATAGGTCTTTGATCGACATTACATCCTTCCCAAAATAGCCCGATAAAAAGATCTTGTTATTATCGTTGATCTGGTAATTGGCTTTCAGGTTAAGGTCGTAGAAATAGAGCTTGCTATGTTTTATGGTAGTATCCTTAGCTAAGCCGGTAAACAGATCCGCATAACTTCTCCTGGCACTGATGATGAAAGATCCTTTATGATCAAACAACGGTCCTTCTACCGTAAGCCGCGAAGCGATTAGCCCAAGCCCGCCGCTTACGCCAAATTTCTGGTTGTTTCCATCGTTCATTTGGATATCCTCTACAGAAGAAAGTCGGCCGCCATAATTGGCGGGCATACCGGCCTTATAGATGGATATATCCTTGATGGCATCGGAGTTAAAAACAGAAAAGAAACCGAAAACGTGAGATGCGTTATAAACGGTGGCCTCATCCAGCAACATCAGGTTCTGATCAGAACCACCGCCGCGGACAAAGAACCCAGCATTACCATCTCCGGCTGAAACAATACCCGGCAGGAGCTGGATGGTTTTTAGAATGTCTTTTTCGCCCATTAAAACAGGCACGTTTTTTACGTCGTTAATGCTGAGGCGCTGAACGCCCGGAGGCAGGTTTAAAATATTTTTGCTTTTAGATGAACTGCTTTTAACCACAACCTCTTGCAGTTGGTTTTGGCCTGATGTGAGGCTTAAATTATGCAGCAAATTCTTGGTGAGCTGAATTTTTACGGTATCCGTAACAAAGCCGGTATAGGTAGTCAGCATGGTATAGCTGCCTTCGGGCAGGGCAATGGAGTAAAAACCGTAACTATTGGTGGTGATGCCTTTACCGGGCAACTCTAAAAAGCTTACAGTTGCGGCGGGCAAGGTTTCGCCGTTTGTTTTATCTTTAATTGTGCCAGAAATAGTAAATGTTTTTTTGTTTTGTGCCTGTAATAGGGCGGGAAGAACGAGTAGTGAATAGAAAATAAACTGCTTTAATTTTTTCATGTGTTGTTTAGTTGCCGGAGCGGGTTGAGAATAATTAAATCGTGTTTTGTGCTTGTTTGATGAAGGACACACGTTTTGAGTTTTACCCTGACGCCGGTTTATTTTTTTTCTGATGTGAAAGAATTTTATGCAACACAGGAGTTGTTTTGAAGAATCAAAGCAATTGGAAGTGGAGAAGGAAGTGGGTAAAAGAGGAGACTAATTAGCATATAAAAGCAAACCCTCTGATGATAAGGCAGAGGGTTTTATTAGATGAAGCTAAAAAAGCTTTTTAATTAAAAGAGTGCCTGAATTCCATTGGCGAGAGGCTGGTTTTGGTTTTGAAGAGTTTACTGAACGACTGTAAATGTTCGAACCCCAGCTCGTAGGCGATCTCGCTGATCGACAGGTTGGTGGTCGATAGTTTTTCTTTGGCCAGTTCAATCAACTTACCATGCAGGTGTTGCTGAGTACTTTGGCCGGTTAATGATTTGAGCAGCCCGCTTAAATATCCAGGCGAAATGTTTAGCGTTTCTGCTATATGGGTAACACTGGGCAAGCCTTGTTTGGCTAAAGCGCCGGTGTTGAAATAATTTAAAAGATAGTCTTCCAGTCGAGACAGTATTTCGTGGTTGGCTATTTTACGGGTAATGAACTGGCGCTGGTAAAATCTTTCCGAATAGGTTAACAATAATTCGAGCTGCGCGATGATCACGTTTTGGCTAAAGCGATCGATATTGGCATTGTATTCCTGTTCTATCTGGTTTGCAATGGCAGTAAGCATGGTTTCTTCCTTGTCAGATAGATAGAGAGCCTCGTAGACCGAGTAATTGAAATATTCGTATTGTTTGATGGTTTTAGCCAGCGGAGTGCTCCATAAAAAATCCGGATGGATCAATATTATCCAGCCTTCGGGCCGGTGCATAACGCTACCTTTTTCGATATCCATACCAAAAACCTGGCCAGGCGACATAAAGAAAAGTACACCTTCATCGAAATCACTCGCCTGCTGGCCGTATTTAAATTTAGCGTTTTTCACCCTTTTCAATGAGATCGAATAAAAATCATACGTTAAACAGAATGAATTTTCGGCCAGAGGCCTGTTAAGGTCTTCCATGTGAACCAGGCTGATCAGTGGATGCGCCGGCTTTGGCAAGCCAGCCGCCCGATGATATTCGGTAATGGTACTGAAACGAAAAAGCTGGTGATTGTTCATCGATATAAATTTAATTACTTTTATGATAGGCTTCTGCAAATTCTTTGGCAAAATCGGCCAGCTTAACCTTGCCCATTTTAGGGTTGTTCCGGTGAAAGTTTTCCAGCGGCCTGCCACCGTGCATGGCAGCCTGCATCTCTACCAAAGTCTCGGCCAGTTTTTCGGGTACTTTGGCCATCTTTAAGCCCTGTAACATTTCTTTATCTGAGAGTAGCACCCATTTTAACCATGGTTTGCTTACAGCAGTTCCGATAATTTTTGCCGCCTGGTTACAGGTCATTTCTTCGCTGCCCACATAGCGGATGGTTCTTTTTTCGGGATGCAATAACAACTCCTCTGCAACTGCATCTGCAATATCTTTCGGCGAAACGAAAACAATCCGGTCTTCCCCGCCATAATTCCCCATTAACAAACCGGTTTTGCCACTAAGCAAAGCCCCAAGACCAGAGTAGCGAAAGGTGAGGAATTTGCCGATGAAGCCCTTGCCTTTAATGAGGTCCATAGACTGATAGAAGTTGGTATAAAATGACCCGGGACGCATTACGGTAATAGATGCGTCCAAGCTGTCAAATTCATCCTCTACGTTTTCGCCTTTAATCAGGTCTGCCGCCCAACCGCTCATTAGCACTACGCGTTTGGTTTTAGCAGCCTTCAAAGCCTGTGCATAATTCTGCGCCATGCGGCGTAAGTAATCGCCCAGGTCAGGTTCGGTAAAGCTCAGCGGGATCATGGTGTAAGCTGCATCGGCACCTGTAAAAGTATCGGTAAGGAAATTCATATCGGCAATAGAGCCGATGGCTGCTGTTGCGCCTAAGGCTTCGATAGCTGCCCGTTTTTTAGCATCGCTGCTCACTACAGTTACGGCATGCCCCTGTGCAACTAAAGTTTCTGTCAGCGGTTTGCTGATGTTCCCTAAAGAACCGGTTACAATAATCTTCATTCCTTTATTGGTTATAAACGCCTTTTTCGATATCAGCCAGTAAAGTTGAATGCGTAGGATACCAGTTTAAGGTTTCCTGTGTCCATTGGCTCGATGCCGGGCAGTCAATGGCCGCCATCTGTGCGAACCAGCCAAAATGTTCGGGGGCAGCTTCAGGCGATATCGATACTACTGGAATATTCAACTGTTTGCCAATGACTTCTGCAATAGATTTTACCGTAATCGCTTCTTCGGCCGAAGCATGGTAACGGGCTTTCGGTGTCGCGTTTTCTAATGCCAGCCTGAATAAATGAGCGGCATCTAAACGATGCACCGCATTCCAACGATTGAGCCCTTCGCCGATGTAAGCAGAAACGCTTTTTTCGCGAGCAATATTCATTAGTATAGGTATAAAACCATGCTTGTCATCATCGCCATGCACTGATGGTGATAAACGCACAGAAGATGCACGGACGCCTAAGGCGGCTACTGCGTCGGCGGTTTGCTCGGATGCGCGCGGCCATGCCGGGTTAACCGGAGGCTTAATATCTTCAGTAGCCAAGCTTCCCGGGCTTACTAGTGCGGTTCCCGAGGTAACAATGAAAGGGCGGTTAGAACCGGCCAATACCTCACCGATAGTTTCAATCGCTGTTTTATCTACCTCGCAAACTTCTGCAAAGCGGGTAAAGTCGTGAATGAAGCCAGCGTGGATAACACCGTCTGACTGGGCAGCCCCACTCCGCAAACTATCCAGATCTTCTAAATCACCCCGATGGACTTCCGCACCCGCATCAATCAGCTTTTGAGCTGATGCATCTGAACGGGCCAGCCCCAAAACCTGGTGACCTGCATTTAATAATTCCTGTACAATGGCTGTGCCTATAAAACCGGTGGCTCCGGTAACAAATACTTTCATGTTGATATCTTTTTGATATACAAAGAACCCTCGTTTGCATCAAAAAGATTTATCCAAATCTGCTTTTGATTTAGCCGAATCGGTTATATGGTAAGTATAAATTTTGATATAGTTATCGTAAATAGATTACATAAAAAAAGGAGATGATCTTAATCGATCATCTCCTCTTAGTGGGCCGGAGTATCAGCAAAAAAATATTGTCAGGTTTCTTAGAAGAACTGAAAATTTGAATTGTATTATTTAACAGCCCATTTTTGCTCAAGCATTTTAATAAAGTAACCACCAACCACGCTTCGGGCCTGGAAACCAACTTGTTTACCGTCGGTTGTTTCGTACCAATCGCTCATGGGTACATGGGTAGGGGTTTCCTGGCTATACTTGTAAACAGGGGCAACCAAGGCTTTAAAGTCGGCCTGGTTTTTTGCTAAGGTGGCTGTCCAGATAATCCAGTCGCTTTTGGTATAAGTACGGCGGCTATCTAATGGTATACCAAACTCATTTTGTTTAGTCAGGTAATACTTAACCTCGCGATCATAAACCGATTGTGGGAATAAATTGAAGCCAAGTACCTTGTCCCAAACAATATTGTATTTCTGGCTCCAGGTTTCTTTCTTGTCAAATACCAGCGAATAGTGATCGCCTGCATCAGCCATTTGCATCCACTTGGCTACCATTTCTTTGGCCATGGTTCTGTATTTAGTAGCTGTTGCTTTTTCGCCCAGCATATCGGCCAGGTGCGCGTAGCTACCTATAGCCACAATGGCTTTGGCGGATAAGTTGGCGTTGCGTGCCAAATGGCCTGCAAAGTCATCGGTACAAAGTTGGTTAGCAGGGTCAAGGCCTTCTTTACTTAAGTAATCAACCCATTCGGTTAAAATTTTCCAGTGCTTTTTAGCGTAGGCAGCGTTGCCCTCTGCTTTTGCAATGGCAGCAGTAAGAATCAGCATATTGCCCGATTCTTCAACCGGCATGCCTTCGCCATAAGTTTGCCCATTGGCAATAGGGTAGGTACCCAGATCGTGCGCAGCAAAATTGTGAGCGAACTTGCCGCTTTCGCTGAAGTAGAAGATTCCGTTCATCATACCTTTCAATAACTCGGGGTTATAAATCAGGTACATCGGCGCAGATGGATAAGTTATATCAACCGTATTGATAGACCCATTACTGAAGTTCTCTTTCGACAAAAATAAAATTTCACCCTGCGGACTTTTCACCAGCGCATGTGCAGCAATACTTTGGCGGTAAGCCAATACGCACAGTTTAGCATATTTATCGCCACCTGCTTTAACCGCATCATTATAAAGTGACGTATTAAAGGTCTGGCATTTTGCTAGTACGGTAGGGTAATCAACCGTAGCTTTGGCTAGTAACTGATCCATCGTTTTTATTTGTGCAGTTTGCCACCACGGTTTTAAATCGGTATGGAAATATTGTACCGGGTTAATGTCATCATAACCAACCTCAACAAACTTGTTTACTGGTGTGTTGCCAACTGAACCAAAAGGGATTACAGTGTTTAAAACAACATCGGTACCTTCTGTAATGGTTGATTTATTTTCGTTTTTAAAGAATGAGTTTACACCTTCTTCATTAGAGCTGATATACTGTGTAGTGCCTGTTGCTTTAGGAGCTGCCACATATAGGTAACCCCAGTCAATCCTAATATCATCACCCTTCTTTTGCAGAATAGGTTGCTCAATAGTGCCCAGTTTTAAAACAGATAACCAGCCGCTGGTATATTGCTTGGCTGTTACCGGCTGGGTAGGTTTGTTACGCGCCAGATCGGCAGATGCGCTAAAGTAAACCTGTACTTTATGCTGTTTGCCATTGTTTGATTTTACGCTGTAAGTAATGTACGATACAGGGCGCGACAGCAAATTCAAATCATTCATCAGCAGGGGAGATGTGAAAGTAAGGTTAAGATTAACCTCGCCGCATTTAAAGCTGTAAACGGTTTGGGTAGCTTTAACCACTACGCCTGTTTGTTTAGCCACCTGTAGTTCTGCATGTTCGGTTGGTTTTAATTCATCGGCCAGCCCTGCATCAATCCATGCAGCACCGCCCGTATTGGTGCAATGCAGGGCCAATACGTTTTCGCCAACTTTTAATTTGCTCATGGCTTCGCTGCTCAGTTCAAACATTTGCAGATCGCCATTGGCACCGCTGCTGGCGTTTATCTTTTCGCCGTTCAGGAAAACTTCGGCTTCATCGTCGTGATGTAATTTTAGGTATAACTTGTTGAGATTGCTTTTGCTGTAAGTAAACGTACGGCGTACCCAAATGTCGCGGCTTGTCCACGGTTCTTTTGATACAGCTTTATCATCTGTAAAAGGTGCCGTGCCAGTTTTCCAGTTACTATCATCAAAGCTTCCTTCAGCCCAATTTTTACCAGGGTCTGTTTCTGTATATTTAGTAGTGTAAGGTTTTTCGTCGGCAGCTGGGAGTATGGTTTTGTAGCTTACAGGCTCTTTGCCCATAAAGCGGTAAACCTGGCCATCAACCTTAATTAAGCCAAGCAGAGATTGATCTTTACCTGTCCAGTGATGCGTGGTAGACGCATTCAAGTCGTCCGAAAACGACCATACACTAAAATAAGCGTTATGGGTAATTAAGGGATATGCCGGTGCTTTAGTTATCTGGGCGAAACCCGTATTCGCAGCGGCCATCAGTACGAAGGTCCCAATACGTTTAATGGTTTTATACATGGTTTTTATAGGTTTATTTAGTAATTGTCGAAACTACAGTTTTTGTAATTAAATCAACAATACCAATGCACGCATTGGTATTGTTGATTTATAAGCTAATTATTTATCGGTTGATAGAGAGTATGGCACATCTTCGGCTTTTGTACCGCGCTGTTTGTTTGGCGTGGCCGACATATCGAAATTAAGTACAGCGCCTTGTTGCAACGCACTATGGCTTAACCAGGTGTTATCGTAAACCTTGCCATTATAAATAAGCGTGTTGAGGTACTTGTTAGTGGCGCTATTTTTTGGCGCATTGATCACTATCTTTTTACCATTCTCGAGGCTGATAGTCATTTTGCTAAACAATGGCGCACCCAATACATACTGGCCGCTGGCCGGACAAACGGGATAGAATCCCATTGCCGAGAACACATACCAGGCTGATGTTTGGCCATTATCTTCATCGCCGCAATAGCCATCTGGTGTTGCTTTGTATAGCTTGTTCATGGTTTCGCGTGCCCAGTACTGGGTTTTCCATGGTTCGCCGGCGTAGTTATACAGGTATATCATGTGCTGTATCGGTTGGTTGCCGTGCGCATACTGGCCCATACCTGCAATCTGCATTTCGCGGATTTCGTGGATCACGAAGTGGTAATAGCTATCATCGAAGGTTGGAGGCAGGCTAAATACAGAATCGAGCTTGGTAACAAACTGCTTTTTGCCACCCATTAGATTAATTAAGCCTTGCACATCGTGAAACACGCTCCAGGTGTAGTGCCAGCTATTGCCCTCGGTAAAGGCATCACCCCATTTAAATGGATTGAATGGCGATTGGAATGTGCCATCCTCGTTTTTACCACGCATTAGCCCGGTTGAAGGGTCGAACAGGTTACGGTAGTTCATACTGCGTTTTTTGTAAACATCAGTTTCGCTTGCCGGGCGATGCAATGCTTTACCTAACTGGTAAATAGCAAAATCATCATAGGCATATTCTAAAGTACGGGCAGCATTTTCGTTAATCTTTACGTTGTAAGGCACATAACCCAGTTTGTTGTAATAATCAACACCACGGCGGCCGGCTGCACGCGGGCCTTCATTATTAGCATCGTGCAACAAAGCTTGATACAGGGTACCAATATCATAACCACGCAGACCTTTCAGATAAGCTTCGGCTACTACAGATGCCGAGTTATTACCCACCATTACATCAGAATAACCGGGGCTGCTCCATTCGGGCAACCAGCCACCTTCTTTATAATCGTTGATCAGGCCTTCCTGCATCTCTTTGTTGATGGACGGATAAACCAAGTTCAGAAATGGATACAAGGCTCTGAAGGTGTCCCAAAAGCCAGTTCCTGCAAACATATAACCTGGCTCGGTTTTGCCGTTGTATGGGCTCCAGTGTACAATTTTGTTGTTTTTGTCGATCTCGTAAAGCTTATTCGGGAAAAACAGCATGCGGTACATGCAGGAGTAGAAGGTGCGGATCTGGTCAATATTACCGCCCTCTACTGTAATCCTGCTTAGTGTTTTGTTCCAGGTATCGCGGCCTTTTTGTTTGGTAGCGTCAAAGCTGTCCTGGCCTTGTTCGCGTTGTAAGCTTAATTCGGCTTGCTCTAAGCTGATGAATGAGGATGATACACGCATTGTTACCTTTTCGCCCTTAATGGTTTTAAAACCAATGGCAGCCATGGCGTGGTCGGTAGTGATGCTCAGCGAATCATTGTTTGCCACGGTGTCTTTATAAACTCGCGTAAGCTTAAACGGCTTATCTACATAAATAACGAAGTAGTTCCTGAAGTTTTTAAGTGGGCCCGATGCAAACTTGGTAGAGTAGCCCACAATCTTGTTTTCCTTCGGGATGATCTTAATGTGCGAACCTTTATCAAACGCATCGATCACAATAAACGCACTATCGCTTTTCGGGAAGGTAAACCTGAATTGTGCCGTACGCTCGGTAGGGGTAATTTCGGTAGTTACATCATGGTCGGCCAGGTAAACGCTGTAATAGTAAGGTTTAACAATCTCGGTTTTATGCGAGAACCAGCTTTGCCTTCCGTCTTGCGACACGTTAAGATGCCCTGTCATCGGCATAATGGCAAACTGCCCGTAATCATTCATCCAGGGCGATGGCTGGTGGGTTTGCTTAAAGCCGCGAATTTTATCGGCGTCGTAAGTATACTGCCAGCCACTGCCCATTTTGCCGGTCTGCGGTGTCCAGAAGTTCATGCCCCAGGGCAGGGCAATGGCCGGGTAGGTGTTACCGTTAGATAGATCGGGCTTTGATTGCGT
>CAHJXH010000190.1 GCA_903644075.1 Sphingobacteriaceae bacterium
CAGGCCAAAGCGAGTGAAGGCGGATTTACCAGCTATCCTGAGAAGATTGATGGAAAAAAGATAAGAGCACGCAGTGAGAGCTTTATGGACTTCTTCAGTCAGGCTACTTTGTTCTTCAATAGCCAGTCTGAACCAGAACAGAACCATATTATTGATGCATTACGTTTTGAATTAGGTAAGGTTGAAACTCCGGCCATACGTGAACGCGTAGTTGGCTTGTTAACAAAAGTGAGCAGTACACTGGCGTCTAAGGTAGCCGAAGGCTTGGGTATTCCAGTACCAAAACCACAGGAACCACTAAACCATAATTATGGTGCTGATGCGAATCAGGCAGATTATCAGGATCAGCCTAAAAAACAAAGCGTTGATAAATCGCCGGCGTTAAGTATGGCTAACACACCAAAAGATACAATCAAAACCCGGCAGATTGCCATATTGGCTGCCGATGGCGTAGATGGAGACTCTTTAAAAACAGTAAAAACCGCCCTGTTAGCAGAAGGCGCACAATGCAAACTGATTGCACCTCATGGCGGATCGATCAAGGATAAAAAAGGCGCAGCTCTTCTCGTGGATATGAGCTTCTTAACTGCGGCATCCGTTATTTTCGACGCAGTATACATCCCTGCGGGGGCTGCGGGTTTATTAGATAACGCAGATGCAATTCATTTTATTAATGAGGCATATCGACATTGTAAAGCAATTGCCGCAGATGGCGATGCTATAGAACTATTGAACGAAAGTTACGTAGGTGCTAAACTTAAGAAAGGAAATAGCGACGCAACAGCAGGTATCATCACAGGCAAAGGCAATTTGGCGAAAGATTTTATCCATGCTATTGCACAACACCGCTTTTGGGAAAGAGAAAAGAAAGATAAAGTGCCCGCTTAGTGTTAGCTACTAACACAATGTATGTACATAGATTTAAAAAACAAAATCTGCTTGGTTTATACCAGGCAGATTTTGTTTCAACACTAATTTGATTCCCGAATTATTTAGGCAGCGTAGCTAAAAAATCGAGGATATCGTGTCCAATCTCATTTACATGAGTTTCCAGGGCAAAATGTCCTGTGTCATAAAATTTAACAATAGCATTTGGATCGTCCTTTTTATAAGCTTCGGCGCCTGGCGGCAAAAAAAACGGATCTTTATTACCCCATACGGCCAAAAGTTTTGGCTTGTAAGTCCTAAAATATTCCTGAAATTTAGGATACAAGGCAACGTTAGTCTTATAATCTCTTAACAAATCAAGTTGAATATCTGCAGACTGCGGGCGGTCGAGAAAATGCTGGTCAAAAGTGTACGATTCAGGCGCGATCAATGTGGTATTTGAAACGCCGGTGAAATACTGGAATTTTGTTCCCTCAAGGGTTAAAAAGCTTCTCAAAGCATCTCTGTTTTCTTGGGTATCATGCTCCCAGTAGCGTTGTATTGGGTTCCAGCCAGTACTTAAGCCTTCAACATAAGCGTTACCGTTTTGTGAAATTATGCCGGTAATCTTCTCCGGATTTGCAAGAGCCAAACGGAAACCGGTAGGTGCGCCATAATCAAACACATAAATTGCAAAACGTTTAAGACTTAACTGATCAATAAACTCCTGCATAGTTTTGGCCATGTTATCGAACGTATAATTAAACTTAGTATGATCAGGGGCATCTGTATAGCCAAAACCTGGTAAATCAGGAGCTATAACATGATATTTGCCACTTAAAATCGGGATGAGATCACGAAACATGTGCGATGAAGTTGGGTAACCATGCAGCAATAATATGGTCGGTGCATCGGCGGGGCCTGCCTCGCGATAAAATACGTTTAAACCATTAGCATTTACATAACGGTAATGAATACTGGCTGCCGAAACATATTGATTTTTTGATTGTGCCATAATGTTAAGATTTGTGATTAAACCAGCCACAATTATTGTGACGGCTAATTTTATTTTTTTCATTTTATTTTTTTTATCAAATATAGAGTCGACATTTGATCTGTCAAAATGATTTATAAGTATATTAACTATCTCAATTTAAGATTTATGAATACAAATGATTTGAACTTATTCGAAGCAGTTGCCCATCACGGGAGTTTTACCAAGGCGGCAGAGGCCATGTTTACAGTACAATCAAATGTAACCACTCGAATAAAGAACCTGGAGGAGGAATTCGGTGCGCAGCTCTTTACCCGAACTAATCGCAAAGTAGAATTAACTGCCGAGGGAGAAATATTAATTAAATATAGTAAACAACTAAATCATTTACTTGAAGAAGCCAGGCGGTCTATCTGCAAAACTGATGTTGTTAAAGGGCAAGTTAAAATTGGTTTTTTGGAAACCATGATGACCCTTAGCGGTCCCGAACTTGTTAACGAACTCGCAGTTAAGTTTCCGTTTGTAGACCTGGACTTCAGATCAGCGATGCGTGCAACGCTAATAAGCGATGTATTGAATTATAAATTGGATGCCGCCTTTGTGCCGGCTCCTTTGGATATTCCTGAATTGGAACAGATCAAAATTAAAGATGAACAGGTTGTGGTGGTTGCCCATGCGGATTGCGGAAGTATAGATGAACTCCTGAAAAGAAACCCTTTAAAAGCTATTGTTTTCGACCAGGGTTGTGTGTTTAGGGCAAGGTTAGACTCGTGGTTGGTTAGTAAAGGTATCTCTCAATATCATAAAACCGTAATGAATTCTATTGAAGGGGTTGTGAATTTTATTGAGTCGGGCATTGGTTTTAGTTTTTTGCCCGCTGATATTATTTCTACATTTTACAGCAACAGAAAGATTAAAACTTTCTCGCTTCCGAAAGAACTTGGCCTGATGACAACAATTTTGATTTACCGGAAAGATGTTCCATCGTCACCTGCATTAAAAGCTTTTATAAGCCTGTGTGATAAAGGCAAGAATTAATTTTCGATAGTTATCTTAGAAAATACAAAGTATAGAAATATCAATAATAAAGCTATCGCTGATACAGACGTTAAAGAAAAACTTAAACTGCACGTTTTAAAGTTCCAGGGATATATCAGGTGTTTTTAAATAGATGAAATATTTGAAAACACCTGATATAATCTTCTGTCAACAGCAACTTTACCGCCCTGTTGCTTTATCTCCATGCAGCGTCATTACTGTACTGGTTGCCAGGGCTACGGTTTTATCTTCTTCGTTTTTTATCTCGCAGCTGTAATGTGTAATTGTTTTGCCGCTTTGCAATGGCTTGGCTACAGCCCAAAGTTTTGATTTCCATACTTACAAACGAGGTGAAGGCCGCCTTTTCGATATCCACACAGGCCTGTAAAAGTTGATCTTAAACTCTATCGTGGTAAAAGACTGTCCATCCTCCATCAAGGTTGAATGTGCAGTACCGATAGCAGCATCCGCCAGTTCACAGATCAGGCCCCCATGCACGGTGCCCTGCTGATTGCCGTGGATAAGCGTATCAGCATTAATGGAGACGGTGGCCGCACCACGAGCTACATCTGTAATATCAATGGCTAAAGTGCGGGATATCGCCGTGGGGTATTTCATATGGCTCTCCATATCAGGGAGCAACGTTCCTGCTAATTGATGTTTAAAGTAATTTAAAACTGATATTTTCGGCATGCTACAAGTCTATAAGGGGTTTTGCAAATTAAGTTCGGCTTTTATTCGTGTTAATTCTCCGAGCAACTTTGTTGTTTCTACAGCATGTTCTTTATTTAAACTTCGCGCAATGTCTAAAACCGCAAAATTCAAAGTGTCTATTTCAGTGCGTCTGTGGTTTTTGATATCCTGTAATGTAGATATCAACTGGCCATCAGAAGATTTGCTGATCTGTAGTAACGCCTCCTCCACTTCAATGGCATTAAGCATAATACCTGTATCTTTAGCAATACCAATACACTCGTTTATCACTTTTCTACCTATTTGAAGTGCTGTTTCATTACGATGAAATATGCCATTATCTATATCCAATAAAGGGCAAATAGAATTGAAAACACAATTAATGATCGCCTTTTTCCATACGATCGTCGTAATATCCAGTTCTGTTTTAAAGCCGAACGCTGGCGTATTCAGTATATTGACAATGTCATTTAAAAGATTTGGTTCTCCTTTAATCAACCCGATTGGGCAACTGGCCACGGGCTTAAATCGCACGGTCGTTTCGTTAACAGGCTGGCTGGTAACAAATAGTACGCATCTGTAAACCTGCAAAAAGTTGTTGTCAATAAACGGTTGTTCAACGCCTAATCCATTTTGAAGCAACACTATTGGCGAGCGGCCAATCTTATCCTTGAGAGCAACCGACAATTGCCCATTGCCGTATGATTTACTCGCAAGCACCACTATTCCATTTAAAGAAGAATGCTCTGCCAGGGTTGTAATTTCTATATCGGCTTCTTTAATAGCGCCGTCTGCAAACTCAACCTTAATGCGTTCAGTTCTTCTGCTACCTTCGCTTACAGATCCTCTTATTAATTCAACATCTCTGCCTGCTAGTTTAAGGCATACTGCCAACACCTTTCCAATAGCGCCGGCGCCAATGATGTATACACGATTTAAGCTATCATCCATAGGATTTTTAGATTTTGATTCAAGAAAAGTAAAGTTGAAGAAAATAGAATTGAGATAACAGGTACAGTTTTGTTAAATCGAATAGTAGCAGAAAGATGTAATGCGGCAGTTTAAGCCTTTCTGAAAGCAGTTAAACTAATGCCTTTATGCTTTTTGAAGAACTTGTTTAAATGGCTTTCATCCGAGAATTTAAACTCTGAAACGATTTCATTAATGCGCATATCACTGAACTTTAGTTTGTGTTCAATTAAGCGGAGTTTATATTTGGCAATAAACGATGAGAGCGTTTCGCCGCCTTGCCTTTTAAAGTAGGTACCTAAATAGGTTTCAGATAGGCCAAATTGTTCCGCAATAATATTTGCCCGCAATTTTTCGGGCATGTAAATATTAGTTTGAATATAATCTATGATAACATGAATCTTTGTATCAGTATTTGCCTGAATATGCTCTGATTTCATTTTGGTAAGGTTTCGCGCCGTAACTGCAATAAGTGCGTTGGCAAAATGCAGAATGGCATCCTTACTATACACATCATTATTAGCAATCTCGTGTATTAAAGCATGCGCAATATTTTTCACAATCGGTTCGTCGGGCTTATTCTTTAAAACACATCCCATTATGTGAGGAGCATGATATAATACACATTCCATGCAGTTAACGTTATTCCAGGAAGAGTCTTTTACATATTTGCTGGAGAACTTTACCAAAAGAAATTCGGTTGGGTTCTCAATTTCAAACCGATACTCATCATTAGGCGTAAGCAACATTAAATTTCCTTCCTGATAAGCAATCTTGTTATTATTAATATGCAATAACCCAGATCCGGTAACTACATACGCTATCTGAAAAAACGTTAGCTGAACTGTGTAGGTGCATTGCTCATACTTGCTATGCAATACTTCTACCAGTTGGTTTAAACTCTCTTTACGCATGCTGTAAAACTACCTAATTATAATAGATTAATACCTAATTAATACTCATTAATCAGTATAATTTTGTCAAAAAAATAATGATGAATAATTCACTACACAAAAAAGAACATAACGGTTCATTGATGGCGATTTGCCTGGCGGCTTTAATGTTTGGGTTCGAAATTTCGAGTGTACCCGTTTCGCTACCCATTATCGAAAAAGAACTACACGGAAGTTTTAAAGATATTCAATGGATCATGAACGCTTATACCATTGCCTGTTGTACTGTACTGATGGCGGCAGGTACACTGGCCGATAAGTATGGACGAAAGCGGATCTTTATGTATAATGTTATGTTATTTTCCATCACTTCACTTAATTGTGGATTAGCGCAGAACATGTCCACCCTAATTATCAGCCGTTTTTTGCAGGGGCTTAGTGGCGGCGCTATGTTCATTTGTACAATTGCCAATCTTTCTAATCAGTTTCCGGAGGCAAAAGAACGTGCAAGAGCATTTTCGGTATGGGGAGTAATGGTCGGAGTCGGCTTGGGGTTTGGGCCTATAATTGGCAGCGCAATTATGACTGAACTAAACTGGCGCTGGATTTTTTTAATACATGTACCCATCTCTTTAATAACGATAGTGCTTGGTTATCAGTATATAACAGAATCGAAAGACAGCAATTCGCAAAAGCTTGATATCTGGGGAATCTTGTTTCTTGCCCTATCGGTTTTTAGCGTTACCTATTTCATTATCCAAAGCCCGGAAGCCGGGTTTAAAAGTGTCAAAATGATTTTGGTTCTGTTGTCATCAATTGCGTGTTTTATTACATTTCTATTGGTCGAAAAGAAAAGCAGTTACCCGATGTTCGATTTTTCTGTTTTTAAGATCAGTAATTTTTCGGGTGCTATCATGGGCTCCATCGGGATGAACTTCAGCTTCTGGCCTTTCATTATTTACCTGCCTATCCTTTTTCAAACAGGCTTTGGCTATAGCGTTATTTTTACCGGGGTTTGTTTATTAGCATACACCCTACCCTCCCTTGTGGTGCCACCATTGGCAGAATATTTAACATTGCGCTTTAAAGCAAAAGTTGTAATCCCATCAGGACTGTTTTTAATCGGAACGGGGTTTCTATTAATGCGCTATGGTTGTATAGTTGAAAATGCAAGTTGGAGAACATTATTGAGCGGCATGTTGGTAGCCGGCATCGGGCTTGGTTTTACCAATACGCCTGTTACCAATACGGCTACAGGTGCTGTTTCTAACGACAGAGTTGGAATGGCTTCGGGGATCGATACGAGCGCCAGGTTAATAACACTTGCTATTAACATTGCTGTGATGGGATTTATATTGATCAACGAAATATTTAATAACATTAGAAATGCACTTACAGGACACGAAAACGTTGCCGAACTTCATCGTCTAGCAGAAAGAATAATATCAGGCAACAACACGCTTGTCAACAAAATCGGCCTGCCGGCTAGTCAGATTAAAACCGTACTTGCGGATGCTTTTGGGAGTGTTTTATTATTTGGTGGCGTTGGAGTATGGGTTTTGGCTTTGTGCAGTTTTATGCTATTTCGTTTAAAACAGAAAAGCTTATAAATCGAATAAATCAAATCATATCAAGCAACATTTTAGTTAGGATACTTTAATGTTAGAAATACCTTGCTTTGTTTTTTAACGTTCGGTAGAATATCCTTTCTTTGTCTGATTAAGATCATATGAATAACATCAAAATTTTAGAAACCGAAATCCTCTCGAATAATTGGTATACTTTAAAAAAGCTAACCTACGAAGGTACCAATGCCGATGGAACTAAAACCATTCAAAGCCGCGAAGCTTACGATCGTGGGAATGGTGCTACCATACTATTATTTAATAAGCAGGCTCAAACAGTTATACTCACCCGTCAGTTCAGGATGCCAACATTTATAAATGGCAATCCGGGTGGCATGTTAATCGAAAGTTGTGCCGGTTTGCTCGATAAAGATAATCCCGAAGATTGTATAAAACGGGAAACAGAAGAAGAAACCGGATACCAGGTAACTTCGGTTAAAAAAGTATTTGAAGCCTATATGTCTCCTGGTTCTGTAACTGAAATACTTTATTTCTTTATTGCCGAATATTCTTCCGATATGAAAATAAGCGAAGGGGGTGGCGTTGCCGAAGAGAATGAAAATATTGAGGTTTTGGAACTCCCCTTTGAAACCGCAATTGAGATGATCAAAACCGGCGAAATTAAAGATGCCAAAACCATTATGCTGCTTCAATATGCGCAGATCAACAATATTTTTAAATTATAGATAGGTATTAAGCATAACTACACTTATAAGATGGATATATCTTATAAGTGTAATTAAATCTTCCACGAATAATTACCATTATCCAAAGGCTTAATCTACGCCAGCCTATGCTCGTTTGCGGCTAACAGTATTTCTGGCAGATATTTTTCGACATAATTTTCAAAAGTTTCCTGGCCAAAATTTACGGCACGCATGCCGCCGGCCAGTACAATTCGTATGTTCCTTATACCCATATAAGCCAACACACATTTTAAAAAGCCGCTCGCATAATCACACTGTTCTTCGGGTGCCCCGGGTGTATATAATCTGCCTGATGCAATAATAATGGTGGTCGGCTTATCATCAAGCATGCCGCCATCGAGGTTGTAGGTATGTTTAAAGCGCACCACCTGGTCAAAATAAGTTTTCAAATTAGCAGGCACGGTAAAATTATGCATCGGCACACCGATCACCACTTGGTCTGCAGCTTTCAGTTCAGCTACCAGTTCATCAGATACGTGCATCTCCGCCAACATTTCCGGTGTTTGCTTTTCTGGTGGAAAGAATGCCCCTCCTAACCAGGCCTGAGTGATGTACGGCAGTTCTGATTTCATCAAATCGCGGGTAACCACACAGCCATCAGGATTGTCAATTTTCCATTGTTCAATAAATTTATCACTCAGCACACGGGATAAGGAATTATTAATTCTCGGGCTGCTTTGGATGTTTAGAAGCGTAAGCATAACTGTTGTTTGTTTTTATATAAAACAAAAGTACTTGGTCATTCAATACAAAAAGTATCACGTAGTCTCATATATTTGCTTAATCGTATCAACAAAATGGATGCACTAAGCACTTTAATAGAAGCCACCCGGCTACAGAGCGTAGTTTACAGTAAAATAATTAATCACGCGCCCTGGGGAATCGACGCCGTACAGGATAACAATTCGCAATACTGGCAGCTCATAAGCGGTAACTGCTTCATTGGCCTGCCCAATGGCCAGCTTATTGAAATGCAGATTGGTGAATTGGTATTTATCCCTCATGGTTCTGCGCACTGGATAGCCGACAAGCCCGGCAGTTTACGCATATCAGCGAATGATTTTGTAAAAGCCCGGCTGGCCGGTATCCCTGTTTTTGGGAGTGATGGCGACGAAACCACGCTTATAGGCGGCCACTTCCATTTCGAAGACGGGCTTATGCATCCGTTTTTAAAAGATTTGCCTCAGATAATCCGTATCCCCAAACTTGAGACTGAACGGCAGTTGGTGTTGCAGCAAAACATTCGTTTGATCTGGGTCGAATTAAACAATGATGAACAAGGCAGCAGGGCAATGCTGAAAGCACTTGCTGAAATACTATTTATCCAGATCATCAGGGCCTACCTCGAACAGGATATTCCGCACACCGGTTTCCTGGCTGCATTAAAAGACACGCGCATCAGTAAAGCACTCAAACTTATACAAGATTTTCCTGGAAGCGACTGGACTATGGAATCTCTGGCAGATAGCGTCGGCATGTCCAGGTCTGTTTTTTTTAACCGGTTTAAAAACCTGGTAGGTGAAACTCCATCAAATTATTTAACAGACTGGCGTATCAGGAAAGCTAAAGAACAATTGATTAATTCTAACATGAAGATCATTGATATTGCTGCAAATGTAGGATACCGATCAGAAGCAGCCTTTAACCGGATCTTCAAAACTAAGACCGGGAAAACCCCTGCTTTATACAGACGAGATTTGTTTAGAAAATCGGCAGATGTTCTATAATAAATTTCCCATGTTTCTGCTGTGATCTGATTCGTAAATAATTGAACTAAGTATCGATTTAATTTCTGAAGGGAAGATCGGATTAAAACAAAAAAACCCGATCAATATGATCGGGTTTCTGTGCGGAAGAAGGGACTCGAACCCCCACGCCGTGAAGCGCCAGATCCTAAGTCTGGTGCGGCTACCAATTACGCCA
>CAHJXH010000191.1 GCA_903644075.1 Sphingobacteriaceae bacterium
AGGGTTATTATCTATGATGTTTTTACCCCTCCTGTGGCCAGCCGCATTTATGGCTATACTTCGTTGGCTGCTTACGAGGCCATGCGCTATCAGGACCCTAAATATCTATCATTGGTTACACAGCTGAAAGGCTTTGCCAAAATGCCCGAACCTGAAAAAGGGAAAACCTACAATTATACCTTAGCTGCCAGTAAGGCATTGTTCACAGTAGCCCGGCACGTCGTATTTTCGATAGATACCTTAGGAAATTATGAAACCAGCCTGTATGCCAAATTTAAGAACAACCTTGATGGTGATACTTATGAACGTTCGATGGCGCTGGGTGAGCAGATCGGCAATACTATTCTTAAACGTGCCAATTTTGATAACTACCCGCAAACCCGCGGCAAGCCACGTTACTTGGGCCACAACGGCCACGCCGAATGGCGCCCCACCCCACCCGATTACCTCGATGGTGTAGAATACTGCTGGGGAACGATGGAACCTTACGCCATTGAATCGTCGCAACAGTTTCCGTTGCCGCACCCGCCGCTTTATAGTGAGGATAAAAACAGCGTTTATTATAAACAGGCAATGGAAGTTTACCAGGTCAACAAACACATGACCCCTGAGCAAAAAACCATTGCTAATTTTTGGGATGATAATCCTTTTGTGGTACAGCACGAAGGCCACATTATGTACGCCAATAAAAAAATAACTCCCGGCGGCCATTGGATGGGTATTACAGCCATAGCCTGCCGGCAAGCCAAAGCCAGCAGTGTAAAAACCGCCCAAGCCTACGCCCTGACAGCAATTGCTTTGTTCGACTCGTTTATATGTAGCTGGGAAGCTAAGTATCAATATAGCTTCATCAGGCCGGTTAGTGTAATTAATGAAACCATAGACCCCGGCTGGCTGCCCATGCTGCAAACGCCGCCTTTTCCCGAGTATCCGGCTGGGCATGCTTGTATCAGCATGGCATCCGCAACAGTTTTAACAAAACTGTTTGGAGATGGCCCGTTCTCTGACACCACAGAGGTAAAATACATCGGACTGAAACGCAGGTTCGAGTCGTTCCAAAAAGCAGCCAGTGAAACTGCGGAAAGCAGGTTCTATGGAGGCATTCACTTCCGTAACAGCGAACAAATGGGCTCGTTCCAGGGGCGCGAGGTTGGAAACTTTATACTGAGTAAATTGAGATTGACAAAGTAATACACATAAAAAGCGGCCTGTATATTTATACAGGCCGCTTTTTCTTATCTTATTATCCCTACATCAGCTTATTAGCATTTAGCTTAGGGTTTTGGCTGGCGTTAACCTGGTAGGTCGAGATCTGGTTGTCCTCTCCTACTTCAACAATGCGATAACCTTTATACTCGGTTCCCCAGTTGCCGCCAAAATGCGAGTCGAACAAATGCGGGAATTTCTTCTCACCTGTATACCTGATTCCATCCAGGTTATGATCGTGGCCGTGGAATGCGGCTTTGATGTTAGGGTAGCCATGCAGTAATTCAAGCGTCTCCGGGCATTCTACAAAAGTAGTTTTGTCTTCGGGTACCCATTGATGTGGTGCAATATGCAGTATGGTAAACACAATGGCTTTACTTTTAAACTTCTCGAATGATGCCTTCAGGAAAGTATTATCCGGGCTCACATATTCGCCTTTGGTATTAGCTGTGTTGGCTAGTACGAGGCCAATGTCGCCATGCTCAACCGTGTATTTATCTTCATAGCCAAACACTTTTTTCCAGATCTGCCCATCGGCCCAATCGTGGTTGCCGGGGATAGTATGGTACGGAACTGCTAATTATCGAGATAAGTTTCCTTTACTTTCGGCAATAAATCTGGGCGGTTGTGTACCAGGTCGCCATTCACAATCACAAAATCGAGGTGATTATCCTGGTGCTCTCTATTCATCCAACCGATCATGTTGTGGTAAAAGGTATCGCAATCGGTATCTGGCTGGGCATAATGCCCGTCTGATACCAGCGCAAAACGCAGCTTAAACTTTCCGACTGCTTTAGCCGGTTTATATTCATTAGCAAACGTATTAATGGCGGGCAATAAACTAATGCCTGCAATGCCTGCTGTTATACCTGTTTTAATAAACGTACGGCGACTGTTACTCATTTCTATTTATTAATATGATAATCAACATTAAACAAGGCCACCCATTAACGGGTCGGTTTTGGTTGGCATGCCGGTTTCAACGCGACCTGCAAACCGTTCTTCAAAAGCATTATAGTCTTTGAGTTTCACGCTGAAATCGTACCAGCTGTAGTTCTTAGCTAAATCTAATACCATTTTGATGGTACTGCCTGCAGCAACAACCTGGCTGTGGCCTGTTGCTTTATAGCTATTATCGTTAATTACGAAAGTATGAGCTTTGGTATCGTGGTTGGTGATGTTTACCACCACATTACCGGTTAACTTCGCTGCATTAATTTTACCGGTTTCGTATTCACAGCTAACTTTAACCAGTGGGTTGTTTTTGTTGCCGACAAACTCCCGGTAAAAACCATTAGGGCCGTAAACCTTAAGGTGATAAGTATCATTCTCAAAATCGCCGATCTGCCATTCATCTTTCAGCGTATCGCCTGCAGCAGCGCTATAATCCCAGGCACGTAATTCATCGTGCTGGTATGGGTTTGCGGCATACACTCTGAAAGGCGAACCTGAAGCCTTATTACCAAACACCTTGTTACCGGCGGTAAAGGCTATCTCGTAAGTTTTTTTCTCTTTATTGAAATTACCATTTACATACAATTCATAAGGCAATGCACAGGCCGGTTTAATACCTTTTTCCTGTTTAGGGAAGTATGGCGATTGGTTATGATCGGTATTGATCTGCGCTATTTCATCGCCAGATAATTTCTTATAGTTTGATGGCACCTGCTTAAACTGCGCCTGGTGGATGCCTTCTATAAACTGTTTCTTTTGTAAAAACACTGGGCCATCTATTTTCTCGCCATGATACGGGCGGAAAGCCGAAGTTAAATCGCCGCAAATGGTTCGGCGCCACTGGGTAACGTTTTCTAATTTAACTTTTTTGCTATATTTCTTTTCCAGGAAGGTTTCAACAAATTGTATAGATGATGTATGATCAAACACTTCCGAACACACATAACCACCCCGTGTCCACGGCGAAGCGATGATCATCGGTACCCGGTACCCCAAACCTACTGGCCCCTCCCGCAGGTTTGATTCCTGTGCAGAAGGGTTAGTTTGCTGATCGCGGGTTACGAAATCCAGTTTAGGGTCGATACCTGCCGAAACTTTACCGGTGTGTTCTTTATAAGGATTAGGAACGACATAAGGCGGCACATGATCGAAATAACCGTCGTTTTCATCATAAGTGATCACAAAAACGGTTTTCTTCCAAACATCAGGATTTTGCAACAGGATCTCCATCGCCTCACTTACATACCATGGACCAAACCAAGGCTCGCCCGGGTGATCTGAGAAATGCGCCGGAGGCATTAGCCATGAGACAGTTGGTAACGTACCATTCTTCACATCCTCCCTAAACTGGTGAAAGATATCGCCTTTGGGTACATTCAACTGGCGTTCGGTGCCGTTATCATCATATTGCAGCGATACCAGTTCGTGATAATCGGGATCGTTGGTATTGGTAGAGAAGGCTTTGTTATTTAGCTCCTGCTGATGTTTAGGTAAGTTGTCGAAGTTTTCCTGCGTATATTTTGCTTGTGCGGCTTCTATATTAGTCAGTAGTTTTCTGGCTGCGGCTAAACGGGTTACAGTTCTACCTTCCTGCGGCTGTTTCTCCAGATCGGCAATTTGCTGTAAGGTATTCTCTTTTTTAGATTGTAAACCTGCAATGCCACCTGCATGCATACGCACATTATATTGCTTAAAGTATTCTAACACATTAGTACCGAAGTTACTTAACCATGCATCCTGTTCCTGTTTTAAATCCTGCCCCATAGTTAGTTCGTTTTGGTAAACTTTCCAGGTTACGTCGTTCTCCTGCAGTTTTTCAGGGAAAGTGGTCCAGTTCAGCTCTGGATAGTTATAATTGTCGATGTTCCATAAATGGGCTATACCTTCGGGTTTGTTGGCTTCGCGTACGGTACCGGTCATCCAGTAATAACGGTTAGGGTGTGTACCGGTTATGCTCGAGCAAAAGTTCTGGTCGCACACGGTAAAAGCATCGGCCAATGAGTAGTAGAATGGAAAGTCAGACCTATCGCAATAGCCCATAGTAAGCGGCATATCTGCGTAATTTTTATTACGGGCTTTCTTTACATCCAGCCATCTGTCGTATTTACCGTTGTTCATCGCATCAGTCTGGTCGCTAAAACCATGAGGCAACGAGCCCATCCAGGCAATTTTAGTATCCTTAACATCCAGGTGAAACGGGCCGTAAGTATCGCCCGCTTTATTGGTTTGCAACCAAACTTTGTTTTTATTAGGCAAATTAATAGCGCGGGGGTCGTTATAACCACGCACACCCTGCAAGGTGCCCAACTGGTGATCGAACGAGCGGTTTTCCTGCATCAGGAATACAATATGTTCGGCATCGTAAAAGGTACTGCCCGGCTCGGGGTTTATGGCCAGTGCTTTTTGTATAACCGGCGGCAATGCGCTTGTAACCGCAGCAGCGCCCGAAAGCAAAGCTGCTTTTTTGAGGAAATCTCTCCGTGAATCTAACATTTGATGTGGGTCAGTTTTTCAATAAGTGTGCCTGCAAACCTACTTTTTCAATGTTAACTTAACTTTAAGTTGAGCCCTTGCTTAGCTTTGTAATTTAAATGATACGAATTATAGTTGGTGTGTAATATCTGCTGATAACAATAGATGTTACAACATCTATTCATAGATTATTGTTAAATTTGTATCTTATAAAATTACCTTATGGAATTAGGGATCAGCACATTTGGAGAGGTACACCCCGACGGTGTAGCCGGAAAAGCTGTAAACGCCAACAAGCGTGTACAGGAATTACTGGAAGAAGTTAAACTTGCCGATGAAGTTGGCCTGGATGTGTTTGCCTTTGGCGAGCACCACCGGCCCGACTTTGTAATATCGGCCCCCGAAATATTTATGGCTGCCGCAGCAGCTGTTACCAAAAATATCAAGTTATCAAGTTCAGTTACGGTACTAAGTTCGGCCGACCCGGTGCGGACGTTCCAAAACTTTGCCACGGTTGATCTTATCTCGAACGGCCGGGCTGAAATGATTGCAGGCCGTGGTTCTTTCATCGAATCATTCCCCCTATTCGGTTATGATCTAAACGATTATGACGAGTTGTTTACCGAGAAACTGGAAATGTTTCTGCAAATCAACAAACAGGAAGTAATATCGTGGAAAGGTAAGTTTCGTGCACCAATTCAGAATCAAGGCATCTATCCCCGCCCTATCCAGGAGAGTATCCCTGTGTGGTTAGGCGTGGGTGGTACGCCGGCGTCAGCCGTACGTGCGGGTAAGCTGAACCTGCCATTAATTATTGCTATCCTCGGCAGCGCACCTGAGCAATTTGTATCTTTTGTTGATCTGTACCGTGAGTCGGCAGCCAAAGCCGGGCACGATGTAAGCAAACTGCAACTAGCCATCAGTTCGCAGTTCTACATGGCCGAAAACTCTAAGCAAGCAGCCGATGAGTTTTACCCATCGTACGAAGCCCTGATGAACCGCGTGGGTAAAGACAGGGGCTGGTCGCCGATGAGCAGGCCGCAATTTGAATACCTGCGCAGCGATGGCCCATTGGTAGTTGGCGACGCACAACTGGCCATTGATAAAATCATGAGGCAATATGAGTTATTCGGCAATACCCGCTTTGTGGCACAACTGGTTACCGGCCATACATCGCACGATAAGATTTTGAAAGCGATTGAGTTGTATGGTACGAAGGTTGCGCCTGTGGTGAGGAAAGAGACGGCGAAATAAAAGCCCGCCCTTCATGCTGAATTTATTTCAGCAGGGCATTATGTTGAAGTATAAGCCCTTTTTATTATCCAGCGCAAACGTCTAACGGATAAGTAACAGCGAATTTATTAACTGTGGTAATTCCAATTTAAAGTACCAGTACCGCTAGGGCCGGTAATATGAACTGTTTTCATATGTTCGAAACTACCAGCAGAAAGACCACTTTCAACAACATTACTAATAATTTCTATATCCGGCTTTAACCATTGTTTTTTTACCGGTTGCTTGACATTTAAAGTGTCTTGAGGAAAATTTGATTGCATATCTAGTATCGGCTTAATATCTGTCGCAAGATATTAAATGATACTTTTCATTGCAACATATTGATAATAAATTATTTATAAATAAAGAAAGGGCATTAACACCCTTTCTTTATTGAATTATTTTGTTATGCAAAGCAATAGCAAATAATCATCGCTGTATAATTTACTTATGCTTACAGAAGAAGATTCTTTATTTCATTCAGAATGACAAAAGCGGAAAGTCCTTACTTCAATATCTCCGCGAGCAACTCATAAGAATGAAGCCTCGCCGCATGATCGAAGATATGCGATGTGGCCATTACTTCATCAACCTGTGTTTGCTCAACAAATGATTCCAGATCGGCCTTAATCGTCTCCGGACTACCAAAGAAAGAGTACGCTAGCATCTGTTCGGCGGCCTCCTGTTCAAAGTAGTTCCAAACGCCATCCATGGTATCAATTGGCGGCGGTAACAACTGGCGCTTGCCGGTTACAATGCCTATAAAAAATTGCTGTACCGATGTGGCTAAACGGATAGCTTCCTTATCGGTATCAGCCGCTACAACATTTACGCATGAGATTACATAGGGCTCTTTCAGAAATTCTGACGGTACAAAATTATCGCGGTACAGCTTTATAGCAGTCATAAAATGCGCAGGTGCAAAGTGACTGGCAAAGGCGTAGGGTAAACCCATTGCTGCCGCCAAACGTGCACTATCAGGGCTCGAGCCTAAAATCCAGATTGGGATATCCAATCCCTCGCCCGGTATAGCACGTACCTTACTGTTCACATTATCGGCAGAGAAGAAATTCTGCAGTTTCTCTACATCCCTCGGGAAATTATGGGCGGCATTAAAGTTTTCGCCACGGATAGCCATAGCGGTTATTTGATCAGTACCTGGTGCGCGGCCCAAACCCAAATCAATACGACCGGGATAAAGCGAGGCCAGTGTACCAAATTGCTCGGCCACCACCAACGGTGAGTGATTAGGCAACATAATACCACCTGAGCCCACCCTGATGCTTTTGGTGCCCTGCGCAATGTAGCCTATTAGTACAGATGTGGCAGAACTTGCCACATTAAACATATTATGATGCTCGGCAAACCAATAACGGTTGTATCCCCACTGTTCGGCATGCTGTGCTAAATCTAAACTGTGTTTAAAACTATCTGCTGGTGTTTGTCCTTCTACCACGGTAGCCAGATCGAGCACCGAGTATTTAAGTTCTTTTAGTTGTTTCGTAGCCATGTGTATATTCATTATCACCGTATTTGGACTGTGGTAACAATCAAAAGTAAAGTTTAGCGGTTGTATTGATTGTCAAGATCTCACAAATGACTTTGGGTTCACAATAGCGCCCCTTGTCGCAATCAACCCGTTACAATGTCGGCTTTGCACCCGGCTTATATCCATTTGCAATAGTAAGTTTGTATAAACCAGTTAATCAATATTATGCAAGCAACAAATAAAATCACGCCATTTTTGTGGTATAACGACAATCTGGAAGAAGCCCTTGAGGTTTACGGTTCGATATTTAAAAATTTCGAAATTAAAAGTAAAGACGCTAACAATGGTAAATTGTTTACCGCTGTAGTAGTAATTGAAGGTCAGGAACTGATGATGCTGAACTGGGATGGTCCGTTTCAATTTAATCAGTCGATATCGTTTTTTATTAAATGCGAAACCCAGGAAGAGGTTGATTACTATTGGGACAGTTTGCTCGCCGATGGAGGCAAAGAGTCCCAATGCGGGTGGTTATTTGATAAATTTGGTCTATCATGGCAAGTGGTACCCAACATTTTAGGCGAGCTGATGGGCAACCCCGACCGCGAAAAAGCCAATAGGGTAATGCAAGCCATGATGAAGATGGTAAAATTAGATGTTGCCGCTTTAAAAAAGGCTGCCGAATAATATAATAAGGAGCCGGTACACCAAGCCGGCTCCTATCCTAACATCCGTATTATAATTCGCTGATTATGGTTGCTACCGATGGGCGTTTGCGGTAGTCTTTATCAAACTGTACATATTTAATTTTGCCCGACTTATCAATAATATAAGTTGCCGGTACAGGCAGCACATGGTCTGTATTGCCATTATTTTGCTCCAGATCAATGCCGTGGGTTTTGTACTTAGCTACCGTAGTTGGGTCCATCACATAGTTTACATCATAGGCCTTCATTATGGTATAATCTTTATCCTTCACCATCGAAAACGAGGCATGCGTTTTTTCGATGGTTTTATTGATATTCTCGCTGGTTTCGGGCGTTACGCCTACCACATAAGCTCCTTTGCCTGTTAGCATTTGTAAGCTATCCTGTAATTGCTGAATGTGCTTATTACAGTACGGGCACCATTGGCCGCGGTAAAAGAATAGCACCACCGATTGGTGCGTTTTTAGCAAAGCTTTCAGGTCTACCGTTTTACCGTTATTGTCTTTAGCCATAAACTCAGGTGCTTTATCGCCGGCTTTAAGGCCGCTTTGTGCCATTACGCTAAGTTGCAATATCAAGCCAAATGTTAAGAGTATAATTTTTTTCATGTTGATCGATTTAAAAAAAGAAGAGGGGAATATCCCCTCCTCTTAACCCAAATAATTAAAGCGAAACTTACATTTTGCTTTTAGTAGTATCCTTTTTCATTTTGCTTTTAGACATCTTATCTTTCGACATTTTGTCTGAAGACATTTTACCGCCAGACATTTTATCTGAGGACATTTTTCCTTTTGACATCTTATCCGAAGACATTTTTCCGCCCGACATCTTGTCTGATTTTTTAGCCATTTTAGAAGTATCGGCTTTTAAGGTAATATCAGCAGCTTTAACCTGTGTTGTAACAGCAAAACAAGCGATGATAGCAGCGGCAATAATGCCCGATTTAAAATTGTTGGTTTTCATGTGTGGTTATTTTAACGTTTATGTTTCCCGCTTAGTCGCAGGTAATAACCATACCTTACAATCTTTTTTAATTTTTATTTAGTTCCTCTTCAATACGGTTTTGCAGTTCGTCTTTAAACTCTTGATCAAGCGTAATTTCCTGGCTTTGTGCCGAGTGTAAAAGATCGTGCACCATTTTATTGATAACTATACTTTGCTGCTGAAACGTGCGGCATACCGAACAACCCGCCAAATGGATCTTCAGTTCCAATTTCTCACGCAGACTTATGGTACCAATCTGTTTCTTCTCAATCAAAAAGGTTGCTTTGCGGCAATTATAGGCTATCTTTTTAAGCTCACTCATCTCTATAATTCTTTTTAAATCCAGTTTTTCTGAAGGCAAGACCTCAGGTTCAATTTTGTACGATGGATAATTACCCAGAAGTTTGAATCACTCACCTTTAACTCGCTGCAAATCGTAGCGGTACTCTCATCGTCCATGTGTTTCATGGTAAAAACCGAGAGCCAAAGTGCAGGTAATTTCTGCATACACTTTTGTAATATGCTGTTAAACTCTTTAGCCATCAGCGGGTCGTGGCTTTCTATACCGA
>CAHJXH010000192.1 GCA_903644075.1 Sphingobacteriaceae bacterium
ACCAGGCCGAAATTGATGCGGCTTGCGAGTTTATAGATTTCCTGCGTTTTAACGTACACTACATGACCGAGATTTACGCCCAGCAGCCAACAAGCGGCAAAGGCATCTGGAACCGTGTAGAGTTTCGCCCTTTAGAAGGCTTTATATTTGCTATTACCCCATTTAACTTTACCGCTATTGCCGGTAACCTGTGTGCTTCGGCTGCTATGATGGGGAACGTTGTGGTTTGGAAACCTGCCCCTACGCAGATCTATGCCGCCAACGTAATTATGGAAGTTTTCATCGAAGCTGGTTTACCTGCCGGTGTAATTAACCTTATTTATACCGACGGCCCGGTTGCCGGTGATATCATCTTCAGCCATCCTGACTTTGCCGGTTTACACTTTACAGGTTCAACCGGTGTATTCCAGAACTTATGGAAAACGATTGGTACCAACATCCACAAATACAAAACTTACCCGCGTATTGTGGGCGAAACCGGTGGAAAAGATTTTGTGCTTGCCCACCCAAGTGCCGATGTTGATGTATTAAACGTTGCCTTATTACGTGGCGCGTTTGAATACCAGGGCCAAAAATGTTCGGCCGCTTCACGCGCTTATATCCCTAAATCGCTTTGGCCTGCATTGAAAGAAAAACTGCAAGCAGAAATGGCCACCTTTAAAATTGGCCCGGTTGAAGATTTCGAGAACTTTATTAATGCCGTGATAGACGAGCGCTCGTTCGATAAACTGGCTAAATATATTGATGCTGCTAATGCCGATACTAATGTTGAAGTAGTTGCAGGCGGTACTTACGATAAAAGCCAGGGTTGGTTTATCACCCCTACTGTTTTAAAGGTTGAAGACCCGTATTATGTTACCATGTGCGATGAGTTGTTCGGCCCGGTATTAACCTTGTTTGTTTACGAGGATGCTGAGTTCAGCAACGTAATGGACATCATCGACAATACATCTAAATACGCCCTTACAGGTTCTATCATTTCGCAAGACCGCTACGCCATTGCCGAAGCAACTCATCGCCTACGCAATGCAGCCGGTAACTTCTACGTAAACGATAAACCTACAGGTGCAGTAGTTGGCCAGCAACCATTTGGCGGTGCCCGCGGTTCTGGTACAAACGACAAAGCAGGCTCGATGCAAAACTTACTGCGTTGGGTTTCTCCTCGCACCATCAAAGAAACCTTCGATCCACCGAAAGATTATAGATATCCGTTTTTGAATAAAGAACTGTAGGGATTAGAGACAAGAAACAAGAGCCAGGAAACAAGATTCCGGCATAAACAGGAAAGGCGTCAATTATATTGACGCCTTTCCTGTTTATATAATATTTTGTCATTGCAGGAGGAACGACGTGGTAATCTCGTCAGTTCATCACGTCATTGCGAGGTACGAAGCAATCGCGAACTTTACAGAGCGGCTCTATAGGTCGGGGATTGCTTCGTTTCTCGCAATGACGTGCTTGGTGGAGTTTCTCCCGATTCTTGACTCTCGATTCCTGACTCCCTTAAAACCTATTCAAACTTAAACACCCCACCCAAATGCTCATCATTAGATGCACTAACTTTAAGGTCGGTTATAAAACCGGTGCTTAGGCTGTAAACCCAACCATGTACACTTAGTTCATGCTCATTTTTCCAGGCGTTTTGGATGATGGAAGTTTTACACAGGTTGTAAACCCCTTCAATCACGTTAAATTCAACCAGGCGATCAGCACGTTTGCCTTCATCTTCAATAGCGTCTAACTCATCAGCGTGGATACGGTATACATCCTTAATATGGCGCAGCCAGTTATCAATAAGCCCGAATTGTTTATGGCTCATGGCAGCCATCACACCACCGCAACCATAATGGCCGGTTACAATTACGTGTTTTACCTGTAATACGTTAACGGCATAATCCAGTACCGAAAGCATGTTCATGTCCGAGTGCACTACCACGTTGGCAATGTTACGGTGTACAAATATTTCGCCCGGGTTGGTATTGGTAATCTGGTTGGCAGGCACGCGACTATCGGCACAACCAATCCAAAGGATGGGTGGCTTTTGCCCGCTGGCCAGTTTATTAAAATAGTCTGGGTCTTCCTGCAAAGTATCGGCTACAAAATCTTTATTACCTTCTAATAAAGATTCGTAAGTGATGTGACTGGTATCGTGAGCGTGGTGTCTTGTGGTTTTTGCGCACATAATGTTAATCGGTTAAGATGGGTGATGTTTACTTTCCTTGCCGCCCAAATATACGGGCCAATTTGTGCAAAGCTATAGGCGAAAGATCATAATACAAAATAGTGATGAGTATAAGTGGTACAAAATAAAACACAGCAAAGTTGTAGCGGTCGAAGAAATAGCCACCCACTATGCCACCAATAAAGTAAAAGGCTAATATGGTAACGCGGATATAGATCTTATTTTTAATGATGACGCTTTTGCCGGTTCGGGGGTGCAACCATTCAGAAATTTCGCCGCCCAGATCGGTAAATAAACCGGTTAGGTGTGAGGTTTTAATTAACCCGCCCGAAATAATAGAAACCAAACTATTCTGCAAGCCAATTGCAAATAGAAGCGCTGCAATAACCAATTCGCGTTCGGTACGGTTTTCATTGTAAAAGTTATTACCATAAATAGCAACAAGCAATAAGATAACTATTTCGATGATAATAGGTGTGGCATGTGCCCTGTAAAGGCTCTTGTGTTCCAGCGAACGAATGATGAAGTTAGCCGCAAAAGCGCCCATAAAAAACATGAACAGCCAGAGCATAAAAACAACTATCTCCCTAAAATTTTGCTGTACAAAATGATTAGCCAGGTTGGCTACGTGCCCCGTAATGTTTGAGGTAAATGCCAAGAAGGCAACCATACCCGCCACGTTAATAACGCCGGATACAAATGCGGTAGACGAAGCCAGCATTAAATTTTCTCGAAGTGTTCTATCGTCTTTTGATTGCCTTAGCATAGTAATTATTACTAATGCAAAGTAATATAAAAAAATAAACTCCCGGCCACTATTGTGAAACCGGGAGCAGAACTAAAAAAAACTAATTAAAACACTCTGGTAATAACCATTCTCTTTAATGAGCCACAACCTGCGTATCATTAAGCTCATACATGTAGCCTAAATTTTGCGCGCCGGTGTTGCTCACTTTTAAATCTTTAACCAGGCCTGTGCCCAGGTCAATAACCCAACCGTGTACTTCAAGGTCCTGGCCACTACCCCATGCGTTTTGTACAATGGTAGTTTTGCACAGGTTGTAAACTTGTTCAACCACGTTCAGCTCAACCAAACGGTTTAGTTTGGCCGGCTCGTCGGTTATACGGTCAAGCTCGTGGCTGTGTAAACGGTAAACATCTTTAATGTTACGCAACCAGTTATCAATCAACCCGAATTGTTTATGGCTCATCGCAGCAGCAACACCACCACAACCATAATGGCCGGCAACAATCACATGTTTTACTTTCAGCACGTTTACGGCATAATCCAGTACGCTCAGCATGTTCATGTCTGAGTGCACACAAACGTTGGCAATATTGCGGTGAACAAACACTTCGCCCGGCTTAGTTCCGGTTACCTCATTCGCAGGTACGCGGCTGTCTGAGCAACCGATCCATAACACTTCCGGGCTTTGACCTTTGGCCAAGGTCTTGAAATATTCGGGATCATCTTTCAAACGGCGCTCTACCCATTCGGCATTGCCTTTTAATAATGAATCGTAGCTGGTTTTTTGAACTAATTTTATGTTGTTGGCATCAATGGCCACTTTATTTTCTTTGGTTTGATTTTCTTTTACTAACATGATTTCTTTTGTTTTTAGTTAGACTGAAACTTTAATTCTTGCAATTTTGGCACATCGTAACGGTCTTTAATATTGACTAATGACACGATGATGCCCTTGGTATAAGCGTTATGCTTATAGTTGTGGATGATCTCTAACACGTCCGGATCGATATAACGGGAGTTCGATCCATCAATAATAACTTCGGTTTCTTTTGGCAGGCTGGTTAGCGTTACCTGTATGGCCGCTTTATTTAAAAACGACACCTCTTCGGCCAGCTGGATGCGGATCACTTTCTTTTCGCCATCCTTCACGATCTGGTAGAAATACGGATTACTCAAATTGGTACGCAGGATGTAGAAGATCCCGATCATCATACCAATACCTACGCCTATTAACAGGTCGGTTAAAACTACAGCCAGTATGGTTACCCCAAAAGGAATAAACTGGTTTAAGCCCTGGTGCCACATGTGTTTAAACAAAGCAGGTTTAGCCAATTTAAAACCGGTGGTTAACAGGATCGCTGCCAAACATGAAAGCGGTATGTAATTAATAAGCGACGGAATAAGTACCAATGCCAGCAACAGCATAACACCATGTATAATGGCACTCATTTTAGTACGCGCACCGGCATTAACATTGGCAGATGAACGCACGATAACCGCTGTCATTGGTAAGCCACCTAATAATCCGCTGATGATATTACCCGCACCTTGTGCCAGTAATTCGCGGTTGGTTGGTGAGATGCGTTTGATAGGGTCGATCTTATCAACCGCCTCTAAACTCAGCAGGGTTTCTAAACTCGCTACCACGGCAATAGTAAATGCCGAGATCCAGACACCTTTATTACCAATAGCACTAAAGTTTGGTGATTTAAACAGGCCGAAGAATTCGCCCGCACTACCCACCACCGGGATGTGTACAAATTGTTTATCGCGCAAGGCAAGTCCGCTGTTGGCAAACAAAAGGCTTAAGCCAATACCTGCCAATACTACCATTAAAGGGGCAGGTACACTCGCCACTTTTTTAAAGCGCGGCCAGTAGATCATCAGTAACAAGGATACTGCAGCAATAATTACCGCACCAAAGTTTACTTTGTTAATAGCCCTTACTATGCCAGAAAAGGTATTGTGCTCATCAACCTGTAAAAAGCCTTCATCGCCTTCAAAATCAGCATCGTAACCAATAGCGTGTGGAAACTGTTTCATGATCAGGATGATACCTATCGCAGCCAGCATCCCCTCAATAACTGCCGAAGGAAAGTAGTTGGCAATAGTACCTGCCTTAACCAGTCCCAATATCATTTGGAAAACGCCTGCAAGAACAAGCGCCAGTAAAAAGGTTTCGTACGAGCCTAAACCGGTTATTGCATTTAAAACAATAACGGTTAAACCCGCCGCCGGGCCAGCTACACTTAATTGCGAACCGCTGAATACACCGACTACGATACCACCAATAATACCGGTAAGCACGCCGGCAAACAATGGCGCACCACTGGCCAGTGCTATACCCAGACAGAGCGGTAAAGCAACCAGAAACACAACTATACTAGCCGGAAGATCCTTCTTTAAATTTTTAGGCAGAAAATATTTTTTGAGGTTGAGATCGCCCGCAGCAAACCCACCTTGCTTAATTTGCATGGTATTGAGAGATTAAATTTTAATTGAATAAGTTGATTGATTCCGGGCACAGCGAGGCACAATAAAGCCCAAAGGCAATTAGCCTGTTCTTAAAAAAGACAGGTATACCATTGCTGCTCCCGGCATATCGGGATTACATTCAATTAAGCGTTGGGCGGCGGGGTAGGCACCACAGGATGATATACCTGGGTGTACAACGATTTCTCTAAACGGTGCAGTACGTTAATTTCTACTACAAGCGGTTTGTAATCGTGAATAGAGAAGGTAAAATCTTCATCAAAAAACTTCTTTTCTTTCAGGGTTCCTTTATCAGGATCTTCCTTATCGTTTTTTGATTCGAGTTCTAACTGGGTAATTACAGCGTTGACCGTTTTGTTGTTGAGACTCATAAATACAGGCGCAACAGATATAAACATCTTCGTCATGAAGATGCCCATAAACATTATGCATAGACCTAATTTAAAATCTCTCAGTTTCATAGCTGTTATGGCAAATATACAAAAAACAGGTTATAGTATGGCTGAATTGATAATTGGTGAGTCATTTTAAATGATCTAAGCATAACTTGTGACAACAACGATAATTCATTACAATTGAAATATCCCCAATGCTGTCGCAAGTTTAGCGTTAGCGTAACTTGTGACTGTACTTGTTAAGCTTTCAGCTTAACTGCATTGTTTTAGTAAGCTGAAAGCTTACTTTAGTATAACCACAAGTTACGCTAACGCTAAACTTGCGGTAGCTAATAACCTAAATTATTATATTGCAGTAAATGAGTACCAATTATAAATTCCATAATCAGGAAGGACTTTACTTCATCACCTTTTCAACTGTTAGATGGATAGATGTATTTACACGACGTGTATATAAGATATAATTGTAGACAGCCTGAATTATGCCATTGCCCATAAAGGATTAGAATTGTTTGCATGGGTAATTATGAGCAATCACGTACACCTGATCGCCCGTACCAATGATAAACCACTGTCAAATATCATTAGGGATATTAAACGGCATACATCTAAACAACTACTTAAAGCAATCGAAGAAAACATTCAGGAAAGCAGAAAGGATTGGTTACTATATCTTTTTAATAGAGCTGGAGAACATAATCCCAATAACGAGCATTATCAATTTTGGCAACAGGACAATCATCCTATTGAACTGTGGAGCAATGATGTTATGGATCAAAAATTAGATTATCTGCATAACAATCCGGTTACTGCTGGGTGGGTTAATTTACCTGAAAATTACTTATATAGTAGCGCTCGCAGTTATGCTGGCGAACCAGGATTGGTCAATATTAGTTTATTGATTTAACGCTGTCGCAAGTTTAGCGGTAGCGTAACTTGTGACTGAACTTGATTAAGCTTTCAGCTTAATCATTAGTAAGCTGAAAGCTTACCATAGTATTACCACAAGTTACGCTGCGCTAAACTTGCGGTAGCGTCCCCTTGCATTTCTCCTCCAACAATCACTACATTTAACCACTCACCCAATTTACTACCTGTATTGTGGATAAGAAGATAGAAACCCTGAATAAAAAACGCGAACAAGCCCTGGCCGGTGGCGGCGAGGCGCGTATAGCCAGTCAGCACAAAAAAGGAAAACTAACCGCACGCGAACGCCTGCATTTTTTGATGGACGAAGGTTCGTTCCAGGAGATTGGCATGCTGGTGGTTCACCGTTCAACCGATTTCGGGATGGAGAAAGAGAACTACCCCGGCGACGGCGTGGTTACCGGTTACGGCACCATTAACGGCCGACCGGTTTACGTATTCTCGCAAGACTTTACCATTTTCGGCGGATCATTATCTGAAACCCATGCCGAAAAGGTCTGTAAGATCATGGATCTGGCCATGCAAAACGGCGTTCCTTTTATCGGCTTAAATGATTCGGGTGGTGCGCGGATCCAGGAAGGTGTAGTATCTCTTGGTGGTTATGCCGATATTTTTTATCGCAATACCAAAGCATCTGGCGTTATCCCACAGCTTTCGGCAATTATGGGTCCCTGCGCAGGTGGTGCGGTATACTCCCCTGCCATTACCGATTTTATTTTGATGGTTGAGCATACCTCTTACATGTTTGTAACCGGACCCAATGTGGTAAAAACGGTAACACATGAGGTGGTGACATCCGAAGAACTGGGCGGGGCTAATACCCATGCCACTAAATCGGGTGTTACGCATTTTGCCTGTGCTAACGAGATCGAAGCCATTCAGCATATTAAAAAGCTGCTGAGCTATATGCCGCAAAACTGCGAAGAAAAAGCACCAACCTTAGCTTACGAAAGCCGCGATGAGAAACGCCCGGCACTTAATTCTATCATCCCCGAAAACTCCCTTCAACCTTACGATATTCGCGAGGTAATTGAAGGGGTGATAGACGAGGGAAGTTTTCTTGAAGTACATAAAGATTTTGCCGCCAATATAGTAGTGGGCTTTGCCCGTTTGGCAGGCCGCAGCATTGGCATTGTGGCTAATCAGCCTGCTTATCTGGCTGGAGTTTTAGATCGTCATTCATCCACCAAGGCTGCACGCTTTGTTCGTTTTTGCGATAGTTTCAATATTCCGCTTTTAGTGTTCGAAGATGTGCCGGGCTTTTTGCCGGGTACCGATCAGGAGTGGAATGCCATTATCACCAACGGAGCTAAATTGCTTTATGCGTTCTGCGAAGCCACCGTTCCGCGCGTTACGGTGATTACCCGTAAGGCCTATGGCGGTGCTTATGACGTGATGAACTCTAAACACATTGGTGCCGATATGAATTACGCCTGGCCATCTGCCGAAATTGCTGTTATGGGAGCTAAAGGCGCTGCTGAAATCATCTTCAAAAGAGAAATTACCGCTGCCCCGGATCCTGAAGCCAAATGGAAAGAAATGGAACAGCTTTATTCCGATAAGTTCGCCAACCCTTACCGTGCTGCTGAGCGTGGCTTTATCGATGAGGTTATCGAACCGGCTGACACTCGCCTTAAACTCATCCATGCATTTAAAATGCTGGAGAATAAAGTAGTGAACATGCCGAGGAAAAAGCATGGGAATATTCCATTGTAAAGGGAATCAGGAATCGAGAGTCAAGGATCGAGACATTAAATCTCCTTTTTGTCATTGAGCGATAGCGTGGCAATCTCGTCGCTAATGCTTATTCGATCTGAATAGCTACGAGATTGCTTCGTACCTCAATGACAAATTTTATAAATCCGAAATCGAACATCCGACATCCTAATATCATGGACATCGAACAAATAACCCCGCAACTAACCTGGCGCTTACGCCGCGACGAACTTTATCCCGGCGAATACATGTTTAACATGGAGATGGAGGAGGATAACCATGGCTGGCATTTCGGTGGATTTATAGATAATAAACTGATTGCTGTGGTATCCCTGTTTAAAAAGGGTACCGACTTCCAGCTTCGCAAGTTTGCGGTGCAGAAAGATTACCAGGGTAAGGGCATTGGGCGCGAGTTATTGGAGTATGTTATCGGCTTTGCTAAATCAGAAGGCGCAACGCGGATCTGGTGTAATGCCCGCGATACGGCCATTCAATTTTATATCAAAGCCGGGTTTAAACATACCGGCGAGGTATTCGAACGCCAGGGTTACAATTTCGAAATACTCGACAAAGAAATTTAATTAGTAAGAGATTCCAACTATTTTAAGGTTTCTTTCGTTACCTATCTTTAAACTGCTTTATTATATTTGTTAACTGCTTTGGCAGTAACGTGTTTACAAATTACTTATGTCTGAACAACAAAATGATAAAAAACAGCATACAGCTGTTGTTACCGAAGCATCCTTAGCCTTTTTAGCAAAATATATCAACAATCCCTCACCTACTGGTTTTGAGTGGAAAGGCCAGCAAATGTGGCTCGAATATATTAAGCCTTATATCGATGATTATTATGTAGATAACTATGGCACCACGGTTGGTATCATCAACCCCGATGCGCCTTATAAAGTAGTTATTGAAGCACATGCCGATGAAATTTCGTGGTTTGTGAATTATATCACCAGCGATGGATTAATCTATGTGATACGCAATGGTGGATCTGATCATCAAATCGCCCCATCGAAACGAGTAAACATCCATACTGACAATGGCGATGTAGTTAAAGCTG
>CAHJXH010000193.1 GCA_903644075.1 Sphingobacteriaceae bacterium
ATACACACAAGTTAACTGGTCGGTTTGTACAATTCCATCTGCCAGAAAACGCTCGCGGATCAACGCGGTCTGATAGCTTTTAAAATCATCAGGATGTACGCTATGTAATACTTTCAAGGGATATATGCTTTAAAGGAATTAAACTTTTTATAATGGTTTAGCAATTCTACAACTATCAATGTTTAATTAAAAACAAATGGATTGTTATTTCTACGCAAACGTTATCGGAAACTTTTTAACGGTTGTAACACCCTGTTTTCCGATAACGTTTGCGTAGAAATATAGGCTCACTTTAGTTAATTTAAGATGAATACATCGTAATATTGACCGTTGTAATATCCGGGAACGGCACAACTAACCAATTATTAAACATAACCAAACGGTTAACCAACCCTGCTTTTACCTATGAAAACAAGATTTGTATTACCGGTAATTTTATTCGCAATTAGTTTTTTTATGATAGAAAATACTGCCCTCGCACAACAACCTAACGAGAAGGAAGCTAAAAAATGGCTGCAAAGCAAAACATGGAATAATGGCATCAGCCAAAATGTAGACCCATCTGTTGATGCGGTTGAGTTTTACAAACAATACCATGCCCACAAGGCGCTTTGGGACAGCGTTTTTACCTATCTTAAAAACACCGACCTGAATACTATCGCCCCGGGCAAATACCCAATTGATGGCGATAATGCGTATGCCTCGATAACCGAAGCCCCATCGAAAGAACCAGCAAAAGCAGGCTGGGAATCGCACCAAAAATACATCGACCTGCAATATGTAATTAAGGGTAAAGAGAATATCGAGGTTACCCCGGTTAGCTCGGCCACGGTTACCAAACCCTATGACGAAGCTCACGATGCAGCTAACTATAGCGCTACAGGCGTAATGCACACTGCCCAGCCCGGTACATTCTTCCTGTTCTTTCCACAGGATGCACACCGACCTAACATTAAAGTTGATGGCTATGATGTAGTGAAAAAACTGGTAATCAAAATTCACGTAGCTAATTAATCTGCAGAAGGATGAAGATTAAATTTGCGCTCCCTGTATTGCTATTGCAAACACTGGCTTTTAGTGTATTTGCACAGAAGTCCATTGATAAAGCATTCGATTTCGCCCAACATCAAACTGAGGTATTACTGAAAGAAACCGCACAGGCTAAAGCAACAGCAACTAAACCCGGCGTGTTTTCGCCTCGTACCATTAATACAGATGGAAGCCTGGCATTGGTAAATAGTAAAGACTGGTGCAGCGGCTTTTTCGCTGGTGAATTATGGTATTTATATGAATTTACCGGCAAGCCTGAATGGAAAGAAAAAGCTATCCCGTTCACCACCGCAATGGAGGGTGAGAAAAGCAATGGCGGCACGCACGATATGGGATTTAAGGTTTATTGCAGTATAGGTAATGCCTATCGCCTAACACACGATGTACATTATAAAGAAGTAATTATCGAAGCTGCCAAAACACTTTGCACTCGTTTTAACCCAACAGTTGGCTGTATTAAATCGTGGGATAACCGTAAAGAATGGAAGTATCCAGTAATCATAGATAACATGATGAACCTGGAGCTTTTATTTGAAGCCACCAAACTGAGCGGCGACTCGAGCTTTTATAAAATTGCCATTACGCATGCCAATACTACGATGAAAAATCATTTCCGCGCAGATTATAGTTCGTACCACGTAATTGATTACGACCCTGAAACCGGCAAAGTATTGCATAAGCAAACCCACCAGGGTTTTGCAGATGAATCGGCCTGGGCACGCGGACAAGCCTGGGGATTATATGGATACACTTTATGCTATCGCGAAACCGGCAACAAAATTTACCTTCAACAGGCCGAGAACATCGCTAAATTCATTTTCAGCAACCCTAACATGACTAAAGATTTAGTGCCTTACTGGGATTACAACGATACCGCCATCCCTAACGTTCCACGCGATGCATCGGCAGCCAGCATTATGGCTTCGGCTTTGTTTGAATTAAGCACTTATAGCAGCAACGGCAAGGTATACAAAGCCAATGGCGATAAAATTATCAAGAGTCTGAGCGAACATTACCAGGCAAAACCTGATAGCGCACACGGATTTTTACTATTGCACAGTACAGGCCACAAACCTGCTAAAAGCGAAATCGACGTGCCGATTATTTATGCCGATTACTATTACCTGGAAGCACTGCTTCGCCAGAAACATTTGGCTGATAAAAAACCTGTAATTAACACCACCGGAACCTTAAACAATTAGCAAGTATGATACAAAGCAATTTATTCCAGAACGAACAACAAGCCGGCTGGGAAACAACCGGCCCCGGTGTACAACGCCAGGTATTAGGCTACGATGATAAACTGATGCTGGTAAAAGTAAAGTTTGAAAAAGGCGGCGTAGGCGAAGCGCACAGCCACCCACATGCACAGGCCAGCTATGTAGAAAGTGGCTCGTTTGAGATGACCATTGGCGACACCAGGAAAATAATTAATAAAGGCGACGGCTATTATGTGCCGCCTTACACTGTGCATGGCTGCGTTTGTTTGGAAGAAGGCATGTTAGTTGATTCATTTAGCCCCTGCAGATGGGACTTTATACAAACTGATAGCGAAAAATACGCGCTGTAACATATATTCGCCCCGTAAGCATTAATACTTAATACAAAATGAGTTTAGAACAAACCTGGCGCTGGTACGGCCCTAATGATCCGGTTTCTTTGGCAGATGTAAAACAGGCAGGCGCTACAGGCGTGGTAACCGCTTTACACCATATCCGCAATGGCGAAGTTTGGCCGGTTGATGAGATCCTGAAAAGAAAAGCAATTGTTGAAGCCGCAGGGCTAACCTGGAGCGTTGTAGAGAGTGTACCTGTACACGAAGACATTAAAAAACGTAGCGGCAACTATCAGCTATATATTGATAATTACAAGCAAAGTTTAACCAACCTGGGCCAATGCGGCATTAACATTGTGTGCTACAATTTTATGCCCGTGCTCGATTGGACCCGTACCGATCTGGATTATCCGATGCCCGATGGCTCAACCGCTTTAAACTTTGACCTGGCTGAGTTTGCTGCATTCGATATGCTGATACTGAAACGCCCTGATGCTGAGAAAAGTTATACCGATGTAATTATTGAAAAAGCCAAAGCCCGACATGCCACCATGAGCGAAGAGGCTAAAAAGCTCTTGGTTAAAAACATCATAGCTGGTCTGCCCGGATCTGAAGAAGGTTATACTTTAGAAGAATTCCTGAAAGTACTGGCATCGTACAATAACGTTGGGCCGCAGGAATTGAAGGCTAACCTGGCGCATTTTTTACAACAGGTAATCCCTACTGCCGAAGATGCGGGTGTAGTGATGTGTATCCACCCCGATGATCCTCCCTACCCTATTTTGGGCTTACCACGTGTGGTGAGCAACGAAAAAGATATTGAAGATATTTATAATGCGGTTAATAGCCGTAGCAATGGGCTAACCTTTTGCACCGGTTCATTCGGTGTAAATGCTGACAATGATCTGCCGGGTATAGTAGAGCGTTTAGGCGATCGTATCCATTTTATCCACCTGCGCAGTACCAAACGCGATGAGTTTGGCAATTTCCATGAGGCTGACCATTTAGCGGGCGATGTAGATATGTATGCCGTAATGAAAGCGCTGCTGGAAGAACAGCAGAAACGTAGAGCCGCTGGTCGCGAAGATATAAGCCTCCCATTCCGCCCAGATCATGGACACAAAATGCTGGATGATCTGCATAAAAAAACTAATCCGGGTTACTCCGCCATCGGTCGTTTACGTGGACTGGCTGAGCTGCGTGGTTTGGAGCTGGGTATTAAAAATGCATTTAATTATTAATTTCTGTTGATGAAAAAGCTGATGTTTGCTATTGGATTTGTGATGCTGGTTATAACCGCCAAAGCACAGTTTGTGAGTTTGACTAAAGACGAACTAAAGAATCTAAAAACTACTCTCGATAAAGACGAAGCTTATAAAAAGATTTACGAACCAATACAATCATCAGCCGATAAAGCGTTAACAGAAACGCCTAACCCGATTGAAAAAATAACCTCACAGGGTTTATTGGAAGGCAATCCGGCGAAGACAGCAAGCCTAAAAGCAGCACAGGACTGCTATAAAGTTTATGCGCTGGCCTTTGTTTATCGTATAGGCGGGCAAAAAAAATATCTCGATAAAGCCACAGATTTCCTAATCGCCTGGGCCAAAACCAATAAAGCAACCGGCGACCCGATTGACGAAACCAAACTCGAAGATATGGTAACCGGGTATGACCTAGTGAGGAATGATCTTTCGGCAGAAAATAAAACACTGATTGATCAATGGTTTGATAGTATTGCCGAATCGGAAGTAAACAGTGTATCGGCTCAACCCGGCAAAGGCACTGCGATTAACAACTGGAACTCGCACCGGATTAAGATGATCACCCTGATTGCTTATACCCTGCATACCGATAAATACGACAACTACATTATTAAAGAACTTGAAAAGCAATTAGCAGTAAACCTCAATGCTGACGGTACTACACACGATTTTATTGAGCGCGATGCTTTCCACTATCACACCTATGATATTGAACCGTTGCTGACTACCTGCATTGTTTTATACCGCGCTACTGGTAAAAATTATTTCGACTACCAAACTCCCAACGGTGCATCTATCAAAAAATGTGCTGACTTTATGGTCCCTTACATGACCGGCGAAAAAACGCATGGCGAATTTGTAAAGAGCACCGTACCATTTGATAAAAAACGTGCCGAGAATCACGAAAAAGGTTATGAAGCAGGTACTTTATTCGAACCAAAAAGTGGCATCTACTTATTATCGCTTGCTGCGTATTTCGACCCAAGCTATATCAGCACTATTAAAACAGCCGCTCAAGACCCGCAATATTTAAACTGGCAACTAGTATTGAACGTAGTGAGAAAGAAGCCTAAGCGTTAACATAAATCCACCTACATTTACCATGATAAACCCAACGTTTAAAGTTCTTTCTCTTTTTATAACACTTGTTTTTTTAGGGCTTGCAGGTTTCTCCCAATCACGTACACAAATCAACCTGGATAAAGACTGGAAATTCACCATAGACAGCACACAGCAAGCACAAACAATTAACCTGCCCCACACCTGGAACAAGGATGATGTGATGGACGACACGCCCGGTTATTACCGCGGCGCTTGCTGGTACCGAAAAAATTTAACGCTTAACGATAGCTACAAAGGCAAAAAGCTCTTTCTATATTTCAATGGAGCAAACCAGGAAACTGAAGTTTACATTAACGGCCACAAAGCAGGAAGCCATAAGGGCGGCTATACCCGCTTTTGTGTAGAGGCAGATCAGTACTTAAAAATCGGCCCACAAGAAACCAACGAAATTGCGGTAAAAGTTGATAACAGTTTCAACGAAAACATCCCTCCCCTAACGGCCGATTTTACCTTTTACGGTGGTATTTACCGTGATGTATATCTAATAGCTACCAATAAAAGCCACTTCACTTTAACACATGCAGCTAATGGCGTTTTTATAACAACGCCTTATGTTTCTGCAGCCTCGGCTTCGGTAAAAATTACCGGGCAAGTAGATGGTTCTACTACAAATCTGGCATTGGTAACCACTGTGCTTGATGGGGCTAAAACTATAGCCAAAGTAAAAAGCAATCTGACTTCAGCTGATTTCATCCAAAACATTCCAGCTATTACGAAACCACATCTTTGGTCACCGGATGCCCCGCATTTGTACCTGGTCCGCACTCAATTGGTTGATGCTAAAACAGGTGCCGTTTTAGATGAGGTTAATAATCCATTAGGTTTTCGCTGGTTTAAGTTTGATGGCGAAAAAGGATTTTTCCTGAATGGCAAGTCACTCAAATTAGTAGGCACCAGCAGGCATCAGGATTTTGAAGGATTGGGCAATGCTATTCCTGCAAATTATAATGTGCACGATGTAGAATTGCTTAAACAAATGGGCGGTAATTTTTTGCGTGTGTCGCACTATCCGCAAGATCCAAAAATTCTGGAAACCTGCGATAAGCTGGGTATTCTGGCTTCCGTAGAAATCCCTGTGGTGAATACCATTACCGAAAGCGAAGCCTTTACCGAAACTTGCAAAAACATGCAGGTAGAGATGATACGTCAGAATTTCAATCACCCAAGCGTAGTTATCTGGGCGTATATGAACGAAGTTTTGTTGAGGCCGAAATTTGGTAATGATAAAGCCCGTCAGCAGATATACTTCAGCAACATTAAAAAACTAGCCCAAACGTTAGATAGCCTTACCCGTAAGGAAGACCCATCGCGCTACACCATGATTGCTTGTCACGGCGATTATAACAGGTACCGCACAGTCGGGCTGGTACAAATTCCGCAGATTATCGGCTGGAACTTATACAGCGGCTGGTATGGCGGGCAAACATCAGACTTTGCTAAATTCCTGGATAATTTTCACAAAGACTTCCCTGCCCTGCCCGTCATCATTTCAGAATTTGGTGCAGATGCTGACCCAAGAATTCACGCTACCGAACCTATTAAATTTGATAAAAGCGTAGAGTATGCAGTCAACTTTCATAAAGTATACCTAAAAGCTATTGAATCACGCCCATTTGTAGCAGGTGCTGCCGTTTGGAACCTCGCCGATTTTAACTCCGAAACCCGCGATGAAACTATGCCGCATATCAACAACAAAGGATTGTTGACCTGGAACCGTAAACCTAAAGATACTTATTACTACTACCAGGCTAACCTGGCCAAAAAGCCATTTGTTAAAGTATCAACCTGGCAAATCAGGGCTGGTGTAAGCGATAGTTTAAATGAGGCTGTTTGTACGCAGCAGGTAATAGTTTTTAGTAATGCCCCCAAAGTAAATCTAAAAGTCAATGGTATTAACTTAGGCAGTAAAGCTGTTGTAGATGGGATGGCTAGGTTTAGTGTGCCGTTTAAAAATGGATTAAATAAGTTGGAAGCCATTGCAAGCAATCAAACTTATACAGATGCAGCAACTATTAATTTCAATCTCATCCCAATCAGGCTGCAAGCAGACAATCATTCAGATTTACACATCAATATCCTATTAGGCGCTAAACGCTTTTATATCGACCAGAATCAAAACATCTGGCAGCCCGACCAATCTTATAAACCAGGGGGCTTCGGCAGTGTGGGAGGATCGGCTTACGTTATGAAGGGCAATGGCAGACAGAGTTGTGGTACTGATCGCAACATTATTAACACTAATGACGATCCTATTTACCAAACCCAACAGGTAGGTATACAGAGTTACAGGTTCGATGTACCAAACGGCCGTTATGAAATTATCCTCCATTTTGCAGAACTCACTACTGATAAAATAAAAGAAGCACTCGCTTACAACCTGGATAACAGCACGGCTAAAGAAGCATCGCAGGAACGCATTTTCGATGTATCTGTAAACGATAAACCGTTACTGCTAAACTTTAGTGCAGTTAACAAATATGGATCACTTAAGGCAGGAACGGAAAAAACAGAAGTAACTGTTACCGGCAATAATGGCATTACCATCAACTTTAAACCTGTTAAGGGCGAGCCGATTTTAAACGCAGTACAGTTGAGGAAGATAAAAAATTAAGAGAAAGGAAGTTAGTTTTTCCTCTCGGCTTCTTTTTCTAGTTTGTTAAAAAGATCGGGGTACTTATCATCGTTTATGAATACCTCTACCACGCCCTCACGGGCTTCATTGCCATATTTTTTGATTGCCGTACTATCTTTAAAAACATTAATAGACTTTATTGCCTGAGGGTTTATACTTGACAGTGTATTTCCTCCTTTTACCTTTATTTCCCCATTCTTCGACTTAATTACATACAAAATCGATAACAATTGCGCCCTGCTAGCGGTACAAATATATACAATAGTCTTTGCGGAATCTGATTTTACTGGCGGAGATACAACCTGTGCCTGTGCCAGAGCGGCACGTACAATAGCGCTAAAACTTACTATCAGTAATAAATTCTTTTTCATAATTTGAAGCTAAGTATGCTCTAATTTAAACATTTGCATTGTAATAATACGTCATCAGCCAAAATGTAATTTAATAGTTGTTTTAAAGGCACATTTTTCTCATATTTGCACTCGCAAAAATATTGCACGGTCCCATAGCTCAGCTGGATAGAGCAACTGCCTTCTAAGCAGTAGGTCTCAAGTTCGAATCTTGATGGGATCACAGAATAAAGCCTTTTAACGATGAGTTAGGAGGCTTTTTTGGATTCCGAGGGTTTGTTAACCCATTCGTAATTCTGCTATCTGTTCGTACATGTTCGTACAATAAGGTAACCATAACATCAACATTATGGTTTATTACAAACTCATCCTGGACGATAGAAGGTTCAGAGAAGACGAAACCTACCCTGTAATAGTAAGGGTAATCTACAATCGAAAGAACAGTTCAATTGCAACGGGCATTAGAGTAAACAAATCTCAATGGAATGCATCTACTCATGAAGTGGAACGGACTAACAGTAATTACAAAGATCTAAACCTTGCATTATCTGAATTTTTCTTGAAGGTTCAGAAGGCAATCCATCAGTTAGAAACTGAACAAGCCTTTAGCTTTGATGCTCTAAAAGAAAGATTGACAATAGGCCACAAGGCCCCAAAGGTTACTTCTGGCTGTGCTCGTCTATATTCTCCTTTAATTCCCCCTCAATTTTTGACACGCAGTCTTTTAGTATTTGGTTTTCTTTGTCCGACAGATGCAGCGCTTCTCCCACTTCGTAACCGAAAAAGCTATAATCCTTCATTTTCTCATACAAAGACGTGGCCCTGATCAGGTCCGGGTGAAAAAATACGCCCCAACCCGTGATTACCGCCTCCGGCTCAAAATCGTTTTCCAATTCCAGCACCTGGTTTGGCGCCATACAAATCAGGCTACCATCCTGAAAATCAACCACCTTACGCCCATACTTAACGTTGTTGCGGTTATAGCTTTTACAGATCAGGGAATAAAAATCGCAGGAAAGCAACGTCTTGTCCGTAATATCTTCGCTTACCTTGCTAAAATCTATCACAGCTACCAGCGGATGGCGGACATGCTGTTCCAACCGGAAAAACCGGAAAAGGTCTGAAATGCTTTTTAAATGGAGGAACACACTCATTATTGTAAATATAGCTTAAATGCCGAATTGTGATTTCATACCTGCGGCAAATGTGGCATCATCAACTTCCCTGCGTTGAGCGATAATCGCTTTTGCATCATCCCCAGCCGTATAGCGTAATTGATCTTTACCATCAGTAGCTGCTTCAAATATCACATCCGCAACTACACTGGCTGGCGAAGCATTTTTAAAAAATTCCGGCATACCCGCTAATATTTTTTGGACGATGGGTTGATATTCAGTCATAGTATCATCATTACTGAAATCCAAAGAACGGCTTGAAAAATCAGTAGCTATTGCACCCGGTTCAACAAT
>CAHJXH010000194.1 GCA_903644075.1 Sphingobacteriaceae bacterium
ACGGTCTTTGGGCAGTTGCGTGGCGGGTGGGGCGTATTTGCCCATCATGTCCGACTATGCTTTTATTGTAGAAGGTACCGGCTCGGTTTTCCTGGCGGGATCATATCTCGTTAAATCATCTATCGGTGAAGAGGTTGATAACGAAACGCTGGGCGGCGCAAGTACCCACTCCGAAATTTCGGGCGTAACTGATAATAAATATCCTGATGATTCATCCTGCCTGGAAGCGATCAGAAAAGTATTTGATAAGTTAGGACATAATAATAAAGCAGGGTTTGACCGTAAAGAACCTGCATCACCCAAAAAAAATCCCGAAGAGATTTTCTCGATACTGCCCGAAGACCGTACCAAACCTTACGATATCGTCGAGATTATTAAACGATTGGTTGATAATTCTGAATTTGAGCAATACAAAGAGCTTTACGGGCAGACATTGCTATGCGGCTTAGCCCGTATTGAGGGCTGGGCTGTGGGTATTGTAGCTAACCAACGCAAGGTAGTGAAATCAAAAAAAGGTGAGATGCAGATGGGGGGCGTAATTTACTCTGACTCGGCTGATAAGGCGGCGCGCTTTATCATGAACTGTAATCAGCAGAAAATCCCGTTGGTGTTTTTGCAGGATGTTTCGGGCTTTATGGTGGGCAGCCGGTCTGAGCATGGAGGTATTATTAAGGATGGCGCTAAAATGGTTTCGGCCATGGCCAATTCGGTGGTGCCTAAGTTTACTTTCATTATCGGTAACTCTTACGGTGCAGGCAATTACGCCATGTGCGGCAAGGCTTATGATCCAAGGTTGATTTACTCTTGGGTTACCGGGCAAATGGCGGTAATGAGCGGTGCATCGGCAGGTAAAACCTTGTTGCAGATACAGGAAGCTGCCTTAAAAGCAAAAGGTGTAGAAGTTGATCCGGCAGATGAAAAGATCTTGCTGGACAAGATCACTGCCAAATACAATGAACAACTAAGTCCATACTACGCCGCCGCACGGCTTTGGGTTGATGGTGTAATTAACCCTTTAGATACCCGTAAAATTATCTCGATAGGTATTGAGGCTGCTAACCACGCACCGATTACCGAACGCTATAACGTCGGAGTAATTCAGACCTAAGTGCATAACCCAAACCTATTTAACCCAATATGTTGAGTGTGTGGTTGATAAAGTTTCAACTTAATCAACCACTCACTTAATCAACCATTCACCAATAAAAAAATTGATATGACTACTATAGAAACTGAAGCTGATGAGCAACTGGAGCTGATCAGACATAGCGCTAAAGAGTTTGCCGAAAATTACATCCGTCCGCATGTGATGGAGTGGGATGAAGCACAAATTTTCCCGGTTGACCTGTTCCACAAAATGGGAGAGCAGGGCTTTATGGGTGTACTGGTGCCCGAAGCTTACGGCGGTTCGGGTTTGGATTACCAGGCTTATATTACCATCATCGATGAAATATCGCAGGTATGCGGTTCAATCGGTTTGTCGGTTGCGGCGCATAATTCATTGTGTACCAATCACCTGTTGACTTTCGGTAACGAGGCACAGAAGAAAAAATACTTACCCTTACTGGCTTCCGGTCAATGGATTGGTGCCTGGGGGTTGACCGAAACCGGCACAGGATCTGACGCGGGCGGCATGTGCACCACCGCAGTTCTGGATGGCGATGAATGGGTGATTAACGGCTCTAAAAACTTTATTACCCATGCCATTAGCGGTGATGTTGCCGTGGTAATTGTACGCACCGGCGAAAAAGGCGATAAACACAGCATGACAGCCTTTATTATCGAAAAAGGGACACCAGGTTTCTCAGCCGGGAAGAAAGAAAATAAGCTGGGCATGCGTGCATCGGAAACGGCTTGTTTGTTTTTCGATAATTGCCGGGTATCTAAAGATAATGTATTGGGTGAGGTAGGCAATGGTTTTGTACAGTCGCTCAAGGTCTTAGATGGCGGCAGGATTTCTATTGCGGCCCTTTCATTAGGTATTGCCAAGGGCGCGTATTACGCAGCTATCCGCTACGCTAAAGGGCGTGAGCAGTTTGGTAAGCCCATTGCGCAGTTCCAGGCTATTGGCTTTAAGCTGGCTGACATGGCGGTTAAAGTGGAGGCATCAGAACTATTGATCCGCAAGGCCGGTGCGATGAAGACTAATGGCGAGAAAGTAACTACGTTATCGGCTATGGCCAAATATTATGCGTCCGAAGCCTGTGTGGAAATAGCGAACGACTGTGTACAAATTCACGGAGGTTACGGCTATACCAAAGATTACCCTGCCGAAAAATATTACCGCGATGCCAAGCTATGCACCATAGGTGAGGGGACTTCAGAAATACAGAAGGTTGTAATTTCAAGGGAGATATTAAATGAAAATTATTGAATCCCCAAGGGATGCCATCCAGGGAATTAAGCATTTGATTTCGACAGAAGCCAAAGCGCGTTATTTAAACCAGTTGTTACAGGTAGGTTTTGATACTATTGATTTCGGAAGCTTTGTCTCTGCTAAAGCAATCCCGCAAATGGTGGATACGGCTGCTGTTTTAGATCAGCTCGATTTAAATCACGCTAAGTCTAAACTACTGGCTATTGTTGCTAATGAACGAGGTGCGGCCGAGGCTTGCCGGTTTGAGCAGATTGATTGTTTAGGGTATCCATTTTCTATATCCGAGACCTTCCAACTACGTAATACGGGTGCGACAATCATGGAATCTGTTGATAGGGTTAAAGCTATCCAGGAACTATGTGTTAAATATGATAAGCAGTTGGTGATCTACATTTCGATGGGTTTTGGTAACCCTTACGGAGATGAATGGAATAGCGATATTGCCATTAAATGGGTTGAAGAGTTGAGCCGATTACTGATCAATGTGTTTTCGCTGGCAGATACCGTTGGGGTTGCTGATCCGCAAAGTATCAGTTACCTGTTTGGTAACCTGATCCCGGCTTTTCCCGATTTAGAGTTTGGCGCGCACTTGCATACCACGGCATCAACAGTAAATGAAAAATTGGAAGCTGCCTGGCAGGCCGGTTGCCGCAGGTTTGACGGTGCCATATTGGGTTACGGCGGCTGCCCAATGGCCCAGGACGAGTTGGTAGGCAATATGCCGACTGAACAATTAGTTGATTTTATGTTGAGTAAAAATCAATCTTTAGGCTTTGATAAACAGCAGGTATTAAACCTCGAAACATCTTTTAAACAATTAATAGCAAACTGATATGTACTTTTCGTTAATGGCTATTGGCAAATTTGCCCGGGTTAAATTCAATTTTATTGAGGTTGAAGAGCACGGCCATCTATTTAAAATAATACTGAACCGCCCCGAAAAGCGCAACGCTTTTACACCAACTATGGTTAATGAGCTTGGGTATGCATTGTCGTACGCTCAACAGAATAATGAAATCTGGTGTGTTGTTGTAGAAACCCGCGGACCGGTATTTTGCTCTGGAATGGACCTCAATGTTTTCCAGAACCCCGAACTCGACAATCATAACGAAACTTTGCCTGCACCTAAAAGCCTGATTACCATTGGCGATGCCTTCCGGATGCTGAATAAACCATCAATCGCTAAAATTCAGGGTGCTGTAATGGCTGGTGGCTTTTTGCTGGTTGGCGGCTGTACTTTTGCCGTTGCTGTTGAAGAAGCAGAATTTAGCTTGCCCGAAGTTAAACGCGGCATTTTTCCGCTACAGGTAATCTCTACTTTGTTAAACATTACCTCAGCCCGCCGGGCTATGCAAATGTGTATCCTTGCCGAAACGTTTTCTGCTAAAAAAGCGCAGGAGGTAGGGATTGTAAGCCATGTATGCACCAAAGAAACGCTTGATGAAACCTGCGATAAGCTTGTGGATACTATTCTTAGTCATTCCCCGTATGCTATAGGCAAAGGGTTCGAAGCCTTTAAAGCCCTCGAAAACTTGCCCGAAATTGGACGATATATGTACCTGGCCGATCAGTTAGCAAAAATCCGTGTATCTGATGATGCGCAGGAAGGCATCAATGCATTTAAAGAGAAGAGAAAACCGGTTTGGAAAAATAGTTAGGTAGCTTAGTTACTAACCCTGCTAATATGATTGTAAGCTATTTTCAGTACATCGGTAAGCCTTTCCAATCTCATAGGTTTCGAGATATATTCGTCCATACCGGCGTTTAAATAACTTTCGCGTTCTTCGGGCATGGCGTTGGCGGTAAGGGCAATAATATAGGGTTGGTGGGTTTGCGTTTTCCTGATAATCCGCGTTGTTTCCATGCCATCCATAATAGGCATCTGGATGTCCATCAGTATTACATCATAGCGGTCGGTGTGTAGTTTCTCCAGCACTTCGTTGCCATTGCCAACCATATCAACCTGGTAGCCCAGTTTGTTTAATATCCGTTCAATCAGTTTCTGATTAATGGCATTGTCTTCGGCAACCAGCATGCTCATCGGGTGTTCTTCTGCAAATGTATCTGATAGTATATGGCCCGATCTTTCATTATCCTGATCTTTCACAACGGTGTTAAATTGCAATTCAATGCTTTTGGAAAGCTGTTTTTGCTTAACAGGCTTAATTAAAATGGCCGAAAACAGGTCTGCATATTTCCTCAAAGTTTCGTCACCTATCGAGCTGAGCATAATTATTGGCAAATCGGGATGTTGACTTTTAACATGCTTGGCAAAACTCACACCATCCATTTCGGGCATTTCCATGTCGGTAATAATCAATTCTATCTGGTGGTGCTCCTCTAAAATGGTGAGTGCTTCTTTGCCTGATGATGCGGTAATAGGCACAAAGTTCCAGCGCTCGAGTTGAGTTTTCAAAATCAGCCGGTTAGTGGCATTGTCATCAACAACTAAAAACTGTTTGCCGGCCAGGTTAGCTTTGTTAAATGGCGATAATGTATCCATCCCGGTATCATCAGCCTTGGTGGTTTGTATCGTAAAGTTAAACGTAGATCCCGTTCCCGGTTCACTTTCTGCCCAAATTATTCCACCCATCAGGGTTACCAAACGCTCGCTGATCACAAGGCCTAAACCTGTGCCGCCATATTTGCGGGTGGTAGAGGAGTCGAGCTGAGAGAAGGGTTTAAAAAGATCTTCAAGCTTATCGTGCGGGATGCCAATACCTGTATCACTAACGCTAAATTTTATCTCTAATAAATTATTATTCAATTGTTTATTTAGTTCTATCTTACATAATACTTCACCTTTATCGGTAAACTTAAGTGCATTGTTAATCAGGTTTATCAATACCTGTTTAAGTCTCAGGCCATCGCCAATTACCTGCTGTGGCAATTGATAGTCGATCTCATAAAGCAAGTCAATTTTTTGTTTGGATGATTTTTGCGAGAACAGGTCCATCACTTCTTCCACAGCTGCGCGGAGGTTAAAAGCCACATGCTCAATCTCCAGGTTACCAGATTCGATCTTCGAAAAATCCAGAATATCGTTGATCACGCTCATCAAGTTCTCACCGCTTTTGATGATGGTATCTGTATAATCCTTCTGTTCTTCGTTCAGCGTAGTTTCATTTAAAAGCGAAGCCATGCCAATTACACCATTCATAGGCGTACGGATCTCGTGGCTCATACTGGCCAGGAAAATGCTTTTCGCCTGGTTTGCTTTCTCGGCTTCTTCGCGGGCTTCCTGCTCTTGTTCGCGCTGGTGCTGTAATTCTTCCGATTGTGCTAGCAGTTCTTCGTTAATGGCCTGCAACTCTTCGGCCTGTTTAGATACCTCAGCCGTGCGTTCGGTTACCAATTGCTCTAGCTGGGCTTTCTGTTTTATGATGGATTGAACCCGTAAATAATAAGCGAGGTAAATACAGCTTATTATAATGACAATGGCTAATAATACAAACCACCAGGTTAACCAAAACGGCGGCACTATAATTAGTTTTAAATTGATGGACGAGGATGACCATTGACCTTCGCCATTTTGCACCCTTACCCTCAGCATATAATTACCGGGCGGTAAGTTGGTATAGCTGGCCACGTTTTTATTGCCTACACGGTTCCAGCTTTTATCAAAACCATCCAGCTTATAGAAGTAAAACTTCTTGTTAACCGGCAAATAATCGAGCGAAGCAAACTCAAACCCAACAACCGACTGATTGTGATCTAAAGTGATAGACCTGGTATCGGTAATATCCAGCTTTAATGGCGAATTGTCTTTACTACTGCGCGCAACTATTACCGGTTTATTAAATAATGAAAACCCGGTTAAAACCAATGGCGGGTTATAGGGGAGGTATTTAATACGGTTAGGATAAAAGGTATTGAACCCATCTATACCGCCAAAAAACATTTCGCCGTTACTGCTTTTTAAGGCCGAATGGGGTTTAAATTCACCTACCTGCAGGCCATCCTCATCCGTAAAACTTTTAAATGTGCCGGCTGCCGTGTTAAAACGCGAAATGCCATTATTGGTGCTAATCCACAGGTTTTGTTGTGCATCCTCTAAAATAGCATAGGTGAAATTATCGGCCAGGCCATCGGTTGTAGTAAAATGTGTAAACCGGCGGGTTGAAGGATCAAGTTTATTAAGCCCTGCAAAGGTACAGGCCCAGATATTGCCCGCATGGTCCTGGTGCAAAGCCAGCACAGTATTGTTGCTGATACTGTTTCTATTAAGCCGAAATTTAAAGTGGGTAAATGTTTGGCTTCGGGCATCAAACAAATCCAATCCGGCGTCATTGGTACCAATCCATAAGTTTCCGTTGCGGTCTAAAAGCAAAGAGTTAACGCGGTCGCTCCCTAAACTTGTAGGGTCGTTGGCATTGTGGCGGTAATGGGTAAACCGGCCCGTTTGCTGGTTGTACAGATCAAGTCCGCTGCCAAAGGTGCCTATCCATATATTGTCTTCAGGCGTGGTTATCAAGGTATAAATATCATTACCGGCCAGGCTGTTGGGGTTATTACTGTTATGCTTTAAGTATTTAAAAGTTTTGGTTTTAAGATCATAAACGCTTACACCATTGTTCCAGGTGGCTATCCAGAGTTTTTTTTGATGGTCTTCTTTTATATCCAGTACAAAATTTCCTGCAATGCTGTTTTGATGATCATTGTGCATAAATGGGGTGAATTTGCCCGTGCTTTCATTAAACAGGTTCATCCCGCCACCATCGGTACCTAGCCAGTAATTATGGTCGGTATCTTCGCAAATACCGAGTACAAAATTGTTAGAAAGGCTATTGGCATTCTGATTATGCTTATAGTGTGTGAAATTTGACGTACTTTTTTTGTATAAATTAATGCCACCTCCAAAAGTAGCCATCCACATATTGCCCGAGCGGTCTTTAGTAATTACATCTACCGAGTTGCCGGTTAAGCTTGTGGCATCAATATCATCATGGGCGTAAACGCTGAATGTATTTTTAGGATAATTAAAGATGCAAAGTCCTCCGTTCTCAGTGCCTATCCACAGGGTTTTATTGCTATCCTCCGATAGGGTTTGAATAGTATTATTAATCAGCGAATTAGGGTTTTTGGGATCATTAATAAAGGTTTTAAATGTGCCGTTACCATTATACAAAGCCAGGCCGGTGCCAGATGTGCCGATCCATAAACGTTGGCCGCTGTCCTCAAAAATATAGGTAATCTTATTGCCCGAAATTGAGCCAGGCGCTTTATCCTGATGCGTAAAACGGGTAAAGTTTTGGGTTTTGCGGTCAAAGAGATTCAAACCTGCAGATTGCTCGCCAGCCCAGATCTGGTTATGGCTGTCTTTGTATACCGCAATAATGCTGTTGCCGCTAATGCTTTTATTATCTGCTTTACTGGTACGGTAATGAGTGGTTTGGTTGGTTTTAGTATTTAAATGATCCAGGCCATCGCTTTGCATAGCTAACCAAATACTACCATCATTATCGAGGGCTATTTTGTTGATGAAATCGCTGGCAATACTAGCCTTGTTTTTATCCTGGTGGCGGTAGTGATAAAACTTATCGGCTTTGGGGTCAAATTTATTAAGCCCGCCGCCAATGGTAGAAACCCAGATATTACCGGCTTTGTCTTCGGCCAGTTGTGAGATGTAGTTGTTGCTGATACTTGATGCATCATAAGGGTTGTTTCTGTAGATCTTGAATTGGTAGCCGTCGTAACGGTTTAAGCCATCGCGGGTACCAATCCAGATAAAGCCCTTGCTATCCTGAAAAATACAGTTAATATTTCGCTCAGACAGGCCATCCTTAGTGCTGAGGTGTTCAAAGTGCATTTCGCGGTTTTGAGCATACGAGGCAAAAGAAATTGTCTGTAACAGGATAATAAAAAGGGTTCTTAATTTAAAAATCAATCTGTCAACATTAGGTTATTCGTGGGATAATACTTAGGTAACACTACTTTAACGCAGTTGTTATAAATGAGGTTTCAGCCTGAATAATATGAACAGGCGTGCACAAACATCAGAGGATCGGATTGAGACACCTAAAAATAACGATAATCTTTCGGAGAGAATAATTAATAATTAAATATCAACTATAAATCAAAGCTTATTTCTTAAACTGCTGATAAGCTGCCAAATGCTTTAGCACATTGCAAAGCTGAAGGGTGTACACAGCTATTTTACCGGCAATATAAACGCTTTGCAAATGATTGCCCTGGCAGTTGCGGTAATCTACATTTAATAAGATCAACTTTTTATCTATCTCATCTCGCTGTTTTAATAAAAGCTCGTACTCGTGCATGGGGTTTGTGTCTGGTTGTTATTATTCGATACAATAATAATTCAGGATGTGTACGCCGTAAATAATCATTTTATTCATCTTAAATAAGGTTTGTTCGTTTAATGGAAATTACTGAATGCGAAGCCATTGCCAGAGTCTACTATGTATCCACATTTTTGCTGAACGAAACATAGTGTGCTCTGCCCCATCGGGGCTATGTCATTAAGTTAAGGAAAACAAAAGCATTAAGCCCCCTCTAAATCTCCCCCTGTAGGAGAGACTTTAGCTTCGCCAACGCTTGTTTTTTTAAAAGTCCTCCCTACCGGGGAGGATTTAGGGGGGCTTAATTAATGAGATTGCCCGATGGGGTATCAAAAAACTTTAGGTATATGGTACAGGGAATATATTTTAAACAGCACAAAAACTTTACAAACCGAGATAAAATAAAAGTTTATTGTCGAATTAACATTTTTATATTAGGGCACCAATCTATTTATGAATTATGAGTGATTTACAAATTAAAAAATCATCGGCCACTTATGATGTGGTAATTGTAGGTTCGGGCGCAGGCGGGGGTATGGCTGGCTATGTTTTAGCCAATGCAGGTGTAAAAGTGCTTATGCTCGAAGCAGGTGTATA